>JAHEBI010000059.1 GCA_024642325.1 Eudoraea sp.
GATGTGGATGAATGGGAATTATATGACCGACAGAATGACAAGATGGAGATAAATAATGTCTATCACAACCCAAAATATGCCAATGTGCTAAGGGAAATGAAGCAAAAACTTCAGGAAGTCAGATTAAAATATAAAGACAATGATTCCCTTAGCAATCAATATATCCAATTATATAAAGAGAAAGGTTGGATAGACTGAGTATGCAATTTTATAGAGGATTCATATCTTTAAGAAAAAGTTTAAACCCATAGATGAAACTAATAACTAATCAATCTAAATCTAACCAGAGCCAGATGAAAAGGATACTCTTATTACTTGCAATTTTCACCACCCTTCAAACTATTAATGCGCAATCCCATTCCCATATCGGGAAAATGGCACTGACTTATCCAAATATTGAAGGTTACCTTACACTTAAAACCGACTTACACCAGCACACGGTTTTTTCGGACGGCAATGTATGGCCCACAATTCGGGTACAGGAAGCTCTTAGGGAAAATTTAGATGCCATTTCTTTAACGGAACATTTGGAATACCAGCCGCATATAGACGATATCCCCCATCCGGATCGCAATAGGTCGTACCACCTCGCCCTCGAGGAAGCAAAGGAACACGGACTTCTCATTGTGCACGGTTCCGAGATTACCCGTTCAGAACCGGTGGGCCACAGTAATGCTGTTTTTATTTCAGACGCCAATAAACTTATGGCCGAAGATCCGGCTATTTCGTTTAGGGAAGCAAAAAAACAAAATGCTTTTGTATTCTGGAATCACCCGGCGTGGTATGCACAAAGCCCTACCGGAAATCCTGTTTTAAGTGATTTCCAGGAAGAGCGCATTAAAAATGGAGAGTTACATGGTATTGAAGTCATTAATTCACTGGATTATGCCCAGGAATCTTTGGCACTGGCATTAAAATACAACCTGACCATTTTGGGCACAAGCGATATTCATGGATTAATTGATTGGGATTACATTGAAAAAGGTATGCACAGACCTATAACTTTGGTCTTTGCCAAAAATAAAAGCCTTGAAAGTATGCGGGAAGCTTTGTTTGCAGGACGAACCGTAGCCGTTTATAATTCGCTATTAGTTGGTAAAGCTGAATTTCTTATCCCATTAATAAAAGCAAGTATAAAAATTAATGAAGCCACCTATATTCCCGAAACTCAGGTGTTGAAGGTTGATCTGGAAAACATATCAAGCAGTGATCTGATATTTGAAAATCAAATGCCATACACCCTATATAGCAAGGCTCCTGTCTTTGAGATTCCTGCCGGAGAAGTAGTTACAATTCAGATTAAAACCCTGGAAAAAAAGGAATCGATTTCCCTGGATCTTAAGGCCCTTAGTGCCTATACGGCTCCGAAGGAACAAGCCGTAATCCATTGGGAAATTAAACCTAATTAGTAATTATTCATTCCCATTTACGTAATCCTGTAAATAGCTATAGGATGGGGTTAGTTTTCCATTTTTGGTCATAAGAGCTCTTTGTAAAACCCCGTCTGCATCCCCATTAAAAAAAGCGGGGATAACATGATCTACAAAAGCCTGTCCGAAACCCTGGCTGGAATCTCTGGGCAACTCTGCCGGCAGGTTGTCCACGGCCATAACCGCTATGGCTTCGGGAAGCTTGTAATCCACTTCACTTTCTGACCGGGGGTCATAGCCATATATGGGATCTGCTATGGTAGATGCCCTCAGGGTGGATGCCACCGGGCCATCAACATCACAACTGATATCTGCGACTACTTTTATCTTAAATTGAGGCTGTTTAGCATCCTCCCTGGTATATAAATAGGGAGCTCCGTTACCATAAAAATGCCCTGCAAGATAGAGGTCTGTTACCGGTGCAAAACGCATAAAGATAGATTCATAATCTGCAGGATTTTTAAAAAAGTCCGTTTCACCTTTCACCTGCCCGTCTTTTCTTCGATTGTAATCCAGTACATCAATCTGGCAAAAAACAGGAACTTCAAAATTCTTTTCAAGGTATTCCTCTACGGTCGCCTCCTTTAAACCCATGCCTACCAACATTTCTCTGGCCCCATTGCCTACCCTGCCCTTACCGGTAAGCAGGATTTTAATATTGGGAAGTCGCAGGTTTTTTAATTCTTTTATCAGTGCCTTCTGGTCTGCAATCTCCGACGCTTTAGGCAGTGCAAATAAATTTGTTTTTAACCCATAAGCCCGAAATGCATTATAGGCCCCTACTATCCCAGCATATCTTCCAAAGGCTACCAGGCGAATTCCCTTTTCATTGGTGATCACTTCATGATCATAGAGTTGAATATTTTTCTCAAGTACCGCCTGCAATAACTTTCTGTTATAGGGTTGTTTTTTTATAGTATGGGAGAAAAAAAAGTATTTTTTATTGGGAATCAGTGCATCTGCAGGCACCTCTTTTACCCCTAGGAGCACGTCACAATCCTCCATTTTGGAAGCTACAGTAATGCCAGCTTTTTGGTATTCCTCATCTGTGAATACGCGGATTGGAGAAGGTTCCACAGTAATTTGCTCATCTTTATGATTCTCGATGACTTTTTGGCATGCCTGAGGCGATAGCACCACACGCCTGTCCGGCGGGTTTTTGCGTTCTCTGATAATTCCGAAATGCATAGGTTTAATTTGGTATAAATTTTGTTCTAAAGTACATGGATTTGTATTGACAGACAAATTACTTAATCACGAATGTTAAGAAGGAGCCAGAATTTTTCTAACTTCGCAAACCTTTTGAAAAGATGTTCTTTGAAAAAAATCATGAGTTCAAATATTCCCGCAATAGCGGGATTAATTCGTTTACGGTACGCAAAGCGCACCTAACTCATTGAAGGGGCCGACTGGTTTTGACAGCGAGACCAATGGCGATGTAAGCATGTCGAGCGCTGGGATATAGCTCGTAAATCTCATATTTCAAACTTTTAGTTGGCGATAATAATTACGCTCTTGCCGCTTAATCCGAATTACAGTAGGATTTAGCCTCGTCTCTACCAGGTAGAGAAGCGAGATGTCCCTGAATAGCCCTTGTTGACGGCGATTCATTTAGGGGCACCATAAAAGTCAACATAAGGATACTACTGCTTTGATAGTATCACCAAAACCTTAAGAAGCTAAGTGTGTAATAGGCGGTTTTTGGTCAGCTACACATCGAAAATTGAACAAGAACTAAGCATGTAGAAAGCATTGTAATTGCTTGTTTGGACGGGAGTTCGATTCTCCCCGGCTCCACAATAAACCCTCGTAATATTAATATTTACGGGGGTTCTTATTTTAAGTTGACAATGTAGTTGATATTTTTGCGCTTTTAATCTCCAATAAAGTTACAAAATTACATTTTAAAAAACTTATTCAAATCTCCTTAAGATCATTGCTAAGCGTACAATTTTTCAAAACATGATACTTATCATTTTACCATAAACTCATACTACGTACTATTGTTAGCGGATTATTAAAAGTTCCCCAAGGAAATCATTGTATTAAGTTTTTTGGGGATTCCCGCAACTATTTTTTCTCCATATCTCCTATACTTACTAAGCGATGATTGTAGTTTGATTTCAATTATTCGAAATGAAAAAAATATTACCTGTAGTATTCTTATCACTTTTATTTATCCTAATTGATTCCTGCTCTAAATCAGGGACTATAGAATTATTATTGTATGAATTGACTACGACTGCCAGTCCTGAAATAGGAGGAACTATCTCTCCATCTCAAGGCGGTTTTGATTCGGGAGAAAAGATAGAATTAACGGCTATACCTTCAGAATGGTATTATTTTAAGAATTGGAGTGGAGATATGACTGGAAGCACAAACCCGGTAGTTATTACCATTAATTCTGATAAAAACATTACAGCTATTTTTGAAAAGATGGATTCGGATAATGATGGGGTTACAGATGACCTTGATCAGTGCGAGAATACTCCATCAGGAGAGACGGTCAATGAAGAAGGATGTTCAGAAAGCCAAATAGATACTGATGGTGATGGAGTGGATGACTCTATAGATATTTGTCCAGAAACTCCGGAGGGAGAAACGGTCGGAGATGATGGCTGTTCAGACAGTCAGAAAGATTCTGACGGCGATGGAATAACTGATGATCTTGATCTTTGTGCTGAAACTCCGGAAGGAGAAGAGGTAAATGAGTCAGGTTGTTCATCTTCTCAAAGCGATTCAGATGAAGATACCATTCCTGATAATATAGACCAATGTCCTGATACACTTGTGGGAGAAACAGTTGATGAGTTTGGTTGTTCTCCAAGTCAAAAGGATAGTGATAATGATGGCATTACAGATGATTTAGATAGATGTCAGAATACTCCTGACGGGGAAACTGTAGATGTAGAAGGATGTTCAGATACACAAGTAGATACCGATGGAGACACGCTTACGGATGATCTGGATCAATGTCCTGATACACCTGAAGGAGAAACTATAGATGATCAAGGATGTTCTGAGAGTCAGAAGGATGATGATGGCGATGGTGTTAATAACCTTTTAGATCAATGTCCTGACACACCAGACGGTCAAGGTGTAAACTCTATTGGCTGTTCTACTTCTCAAGAAGATACAGATGGGGATGGTGTAACAAACGCTACAGACCAATGTCCTGGAACACCTGATGGCGAAACTGCAGATGCAGAAGGTTGTTCTGATAGTCAGAAAGATAGTGATTCAGATGGAGTAAGTGACGACCTTGACGAGTGTGCTGATACGCCAACAGGAGAAACGGTCAATTCCAATGGTTGCTCATCAAGCCAAAATGATTCAGACCAAGATGGAGTTACAGATGACCTTGACCAATGTCCAGATACTACTGATGGTCTAACAGTGGATGCCAATGGCTGTTCAACTAACCAAATTGACACCGATGAAGATTCAGTAACAGACGACTTGGATCAGTGTCCAAATACTCCATCGGGAGAATCAGTTGATTCCAATGGCTGTGCAGAGAGTCAGAAAGACACAGATGAAGATGGTATTATGAATGATATGGATCAATGTCCAGATACCCCTTCGGGAGAATCCCCCGATCAGAATGGTTGTAGTGACTCGCAAAAAGATACGGATGGTGATGGGGTTACAGATGATCTAGATTTATGCCCTGAAACTCCTTCAGGTGTAACTGTTGATGCTGATGGATGTGAGATAGTACGCAGAACCTATATCCCGGATGATGTATTTGAACAAAACCTGATAGATCAAGGTTATGATGATGTATTGGACGATTATGTTTTAACTGAAAGCATTGAGGGTATAGTAAGTATTAGATTAGTTGCTTCCGGTACCGATTATTGGTTAGGCCCCAATTATGATGATTATAACCCTATACTTGATTACACAGGACTGGAAGACTTTCTATCACTACAGGTATTAAGGTTGGACTATATGGCATCATCAGTCACAAATGACATTATTGATCTATCAAAGAATATAAACCTTAGATCACTATCTTTTTGGGCGACAGATTATAATGGCATAAACTTAAGTGGAAACTTATTGTTAGAAGGACTTTCCATTGGTGCAGATAGTCATAATCCTATTGGAATACCAGCTAGTATTACAAACTTAGATTTAAGGGCAAATACAAAGCTTAAAACATTAAACCTTGGATGGGTACCTTCTTTTGATGATTTAAGGGCAAATACAAAGCTTAACTACTTAAATTTTAGTATGGTAAATTCTGTTGATGATTTGAATTTAATATTAGAAAGAGCGCCATCGATAGAAAATCTACGTTTTGCGGATTATGGGAGTGAAAGAGAACTTAGTTTGGTAAATAACATAAATCTTCGAACACTTCACTTTTATGGCGATTGTCTGGCTTTGGAGTTTATTGATTTAAAAAATGGCGCAAATTTAAAGCTTGAGTCAATAATTATTGATCCCATTTGTGGCGGTAGTTATACTGGGGACCTATGTATTCAAGCTGATGATCCCGATTATATTAGAAGTATCACATCCTGGAATTCTTGGTATGATACAACAAGTGGCATTGAACCAGTAAACATAATATTTACCACAGATTGCGGCTATTAATTAAACTTTCATTATAAATTTGAAAAGACTCCTCATATTATGGGGAGTTTTTTGTTCTTCTTATCCCACACAAAACTATACTTAGGGAATATCCGGAAATAATGGAATTTCTAGCTGTTCAATAGCAACGGATTTAATGTCTTTAGGTTTACCATAAGCATATTCAAATAATAGTTTTAAATGTGGGAATGATTCTTTGGATTGTTTAGCGATATATTCAAATGCTTTTTCTTCGCTTCCATAGATTCGCTCCATAGCATTTAGGCATAAGGTCCTTATCCTATCTTCATCTGCCTTTGGTTTTCTGCCCGCTCCTGGTCTTTTACCGCCTTTCATATTGATATTGTGTTGATTATTCAATGTTTCCTATCTAAAAAACAAAATTTACAACGAAATGCATAAAGCAAGGGGTAAGGTTTTATATCTGCTTCCAATTGTAAATGTTGAAAGGTTGGGATTTTGGATAAGACTAATAATTTCTTTTTCGCTGCTTCCAAACTCATACATGTCCATGCCCAAACACTAAAAAAAGTTGATCTGGGATATGCAATATAATCAAACCCCTTAAACGTATTGCGCCTAACAAGCTTTTTAAACACCTCATAGTGTCTATGTCCACCTTGCTCTACTTCGTAGATGTATGATGAAACGCTACTGCTTATTTGCGTGAATGTGTACCCTTTTACTTCTCCCTTTCCTTCAAAATGTATTGGTAGTTCTTTCATTTTTAACTTCCTTTTTTAAAAAAATTGTAGTGAATGGCTTTCGTTCCTATTTGCTTTGAGCAGTAATTGGATACAGCTTGTTGATCAGCTACCGTCTGGAAATATCCTACTGCTTTTGGATTTAACCGAAGCTTCCTAGCCAAATCTTCCCGGCTAAGAGTGCTATCCGCATTTAGGAGAAGGTGGGCGTGGGTAAAATTTGTATCCCGATCCCATTCCAAAGCATAAAACGTCTGGTTTATTGACGGGTATTCTACAAGCCTTTGGAATTTAAGGTCCGCTATGTATTCCGTAAGCTTATAGTGTGGCCTAACCGTTGCAATAAAATTCCAAGTCATTCCGCCAAGCCATTTCCCGTATTGTTTTGCTATCAAATTCATATTACTATTGGTTATTATTAATGTTGATTATTGCATATACCAAGGGTAATTGCGTTCTATGTGATACACATTCTGTGAGATTACCAGAATTGCTATTTCCTTATCTGAGTCTTTTATATTTTATTGATTTCACCTCCTTGCATACCCGGTTAAATTCCTCTGCCGTGATGAGGTATTTATTGCCGAATTTTTGTGCTTTGATGGTCCCGTCCTTTATTCTCGACCGTATAGTTTGGACCCCTATAGGTGTATTATCTGCAATATCCTGGATAGAATATCTTTTGATAGGGTTTTCTTTAGGTTGGGTCTCTTCAATACGTTTTAGGCGTTCAATAATCTCCGAATATTGACTTGCGATTATTTCAAAAGGATTGTCCATTTATATGCTCTTTTATATAAAAACAATAAATGGTGCTTTTTGTTAAAGGAGATTAATTGTGCTGCTCATAAAGATGAATTAATCCACCTTTTTTAAAGGCTCATAATCTACCCTAAATACATCCTTGACGGTTGTAGCTTTTGCTTCATCATCCACCTGATAGTACTGATTTAGTGTTTTCATGTCCTTATGCCCGGTGATAGAAGCTATTAACTTGTCGCTAACCCCTTTTCTCTTCATGATGGTGATAAATGTTCTACGAGCCGTATGGGTGCTTATGCGTTCGTAAAATGACATGGTCTCCCTTATGTTTTGCTTTCCGCGCGTCGTAACTTTTTGAACTTCCTGGTTATAGCCCATTTCCTTAAAAACATCTTTGATATACTGGTTGTGTTTTTGATTCGCAATAAGTGGAAGTTGATAGTTGTATTTTCTTAGTATGTATTTAGCTAATTCATTTAAAGGAATGTTCCTTGCGGATTTGTCGGAATCTTTTTCTTCCTTCAAAATAATGGTGTCGGCACTGATATTATGCCTTTCTATTAACTTAAGTTCTCCAAATCGCATGCCTGTGACACAGGCAAAGACAAAAACATCCCGAACCTTTTCTAATCTTTTGACAGAAAACTTAAACTCCATAAGATTTTGAAGATCCTTCAACGTAAGGGCGATCTGTTGAGTTATTACCCGTTCCTTTTTCTTGAACTTCCTGAAATCCTCTTTGTAGGTATATCCATTTTCTAATGTCCAATTCATAAAAGTCTTAAACAATCCCAAATTACGAAAATAGGTATTGTTTATATGGCCTCTTTCGACCATACAATACTCAGTAAACTCTGCGTGGAATTTTGCATTGATAGAATTGAAGGTTAATTTATACCTCCTAGATTTCTCAAAATCGGTTAGAATGCCTTTGATATTGTGATAACGTTTGATTGTACTTTTTGACCATTCTTGATTCTTGATTTTATATCCCATAAAATCGTCGTAGGCTCTTAAGAACATATTTTTTCCCAAACATGTTCTTTTAAATGCTTTATTAAACTCATCGCGCAACATTTTGGAAGTAAAGTCCTCTTCGAATTGTTTGCTGCGTGCCTGGATCTGATTGAATATATCTGAGTATCGATTTAATTGTAATCGGATGGAGGAAGCAAATTTTGACTTATTCAGACCATGTGAAAATGGTTGTCGATTTTTACGATCCCAATGCTTTGGATGTATTTTTTCGCCTGTGGAATAGACAAACTTCTTAACTTCCTTCTTGAAATGACAAGAGAATAGGATTAAGGTTTCAGTTTTCCCTTTGGGCTCTTTTAAATAGAATGTAAATGATAGTGTTGACATAACAGTTGACAATTTAGTTGACAATTATTTCATTCTTTTTTATCGTTCTACTTTAAAAACAACAAAAACAATTATTTGTTAATCAACTGATTGTAACCTTAATTAAAAGTAATCATGGTAAATAGGTATAAAAAGTACTATACTCCCCGGCTCCACCTTCGCCCTCCGTAGCCTTGTGCGAAGGAGGGCTTTTTATTATTTGCTATTTACATAATAGTTCCGTCTCTTTATTATTTAAAGGGCTTCGGTGGACGCAGTCCAACAATTTTATTGAATGTTCACCTTCCATAAACCGGGATTCATCAGGAATATAGGAGGGCTTTTTATTATTTGCTATTTACATAATAGTTCCGTCTCTTTATTATTTAAAGGGCTTCGGTGGACGCAGTCCAACAATTTTATTGAATGTTCGCCTTCCATAAACCGGGATTCATCAGGAATATAGGAGGGCTTTTTATTATTTGCTATTTACATAATAGTTCCGTCTCTTTATTATTTAAAGGGCTTCGGTGGACGCAGTCCAACAATTTTATTGAATGTTCGCCTTCCATAAACCGGGATTCATCAGGAATATAGGAGGGCTTTTTATTATTTGCTATTTACATAATAGTTCCGTCTCTTTATTATTTAAAGGGCTTCGGTGGACGCAGTCCAACAATTTTAT
>JAHEBI010000060.1:0-7228 GCA_024642325.1 Eudoraea sp.
ATACCCGTATCATTAGCCAGTATATCTATATCCACCGCAGTGTCTACCGGAGTCTCGGCCGTATCATCAATGGTTACTATTGGAGTGGGGGTCCCCACCAATACGTTTACAAGGGCCGTATCACAATTACCAAAAGCATCGCAAACCGTATATTCAAAAGTGTCTGTGCCTTCGAAGCCCGTTGTGGGGGTATAGGTCACCGAATCATCCGTAATATCGTCAGGGGTGCCATTGTCATTGATCACAACACTACCACTGGCCGGATCGGTTACCGCAAGGGTCCCGTCCACAGGAATACCCGTATCATTAGCCAGAATATCTATATCCACAGGGGCATCTATCGGGGTTATGGCCGTGTCGTCTACTACATCGATTGGGAGGATTGGTTCATCTGTAACTATCACGCTCACAGTAGCGGTATCGCAATTGCCAAAAGCATCGCAAACCGTATATTCAAAAGTGTCTGTGCCTTCGAAGCCCGTTGTGGGGGTATAGGTCACCGAATCATCCGTAATATCGTCAGGGGTGCCATTGTCATTGATAACAACTGTACCACTGGCCGGATCGGTTACCGTTAGGGTCCCGTCCACAGGAATACCCGTATCATTCGCCAGTATATCTATATCCACAGGGGCATCTATGGGGGTTATGGCCGTGTCGTCTACTGCATTAATTGGATCATCCGTAACAACTAAAGTAACGGTTGCCGAAGCACATACATCCGGATCCGGATCAATATTACATACTTCATATACAATAGTAACATTTATATTATTTTCCGACTCAGAAGGTGTATATGACAATTCCCCGGTTTCGGGATCAAAAGTAACTATTCCGGTTGCGTCCCCGCCGATTCTGGTTATGGATGTAGTGCCCAGGTTGTTAGGATCGTTATTAGGAAGGTAATCATCATTTTCTAAGATATTAATAACTACCTCTGTTAAAGGTGGTGTAGTTCCAGAATCATCTACTGCTGTTGCTACAAGTGGGTTAGGGTCCGTTCCGTTTGGATTTCCATCATTATCGCAATCCAGGTTATCCCACTCACTTGTTGGAGTCACTGTCTGGCTTGCCAGTATAAGATCACAGGAATCCAGGGGGTCTGTTGTATCTGTTACTTCATCGCCATTAGTTACGCCATCGCCATCACAATCCAGGTTATCCCACTCAGTTGTTGGAGTCACCGTCTGGCTTGCGACTATTAGATCACAGGCATCTAATGGATCGGTCGCATCGTCAGCTTCATCCCCATTGGTCACACCGTCACCATCGCAATCTGCAACTAAATATTCTCCACTAGGGGTAAGAGTTACATGGTCTGAATTAAAGTCGCAAGGATCTAATGGATCAGTTGTATCTGTTACTTCATCCCCATTAGTTACACCATCACCATCACAATCCAGGTTATCCCAGTCACTGGTTGGAGTCTCTGTCTGGCTTGCCAGAATAAGATCACAGGAATCCAGGGGATCTGTTGCATCTGTTACTTCATCGCCATTGGTTACACCATCACCATCACAATCAAGGTCATCCCAGTCACTGGTTGGAGTCACGGTTTGGCTTGCCAGTATAAGATCGCAGGAATCTATGGGGTCTGTAGAATCATCCACTTCATCTCCATTGGTAACCCCGTCACCGTCACAATCCAGGTTATCCCACTCAGTTGTTGGAGTCACCGTCTGGCTTGCGACTATTAGATCACAGGCATCTAATGGATCGGTCGTGTCGACAGCTTCATCCCCATTGGTCACACCGTCACCATCGCAATCTGCAACTAAATATTCTCCACTAGGGGTAAGAGTTACATGGTCTGAATTAAAGTCGCAAGGATCTAATGGATCTGTTGTATCTGTTACTTCATCCCCATTGGTTACACCATCACCATCACAATCCAGGTTATCCCAGTCATTTGTTAGAGTCACTGTCTGGCTTGCCAGTATAAAATCGCAGGAATCTTTGGGGTCTGTAGAATCATCAACTTCATCTCCATTGGTGACACCGTCACCATCACAATCCAGGTTGTCCCATGCACTTGTTGGTGTGACCGTCTGGCTTGCCAGAATAAAATCACAGGGATCATTAGGATCTGTAGCATCATTTGCTTCATCGTTATTGGTAACACCATCGCCATCCATGTCGTTGTTAGTAGTGGTATCCAAATCCACATAATCCGGTATGCCATCCCCATCTGCATCATCATTGGTAGGATCTCCATCCCCATCCGTATCCCCATCACGGGTATCTCTGCCATCTCCGTAATCATCAAGGTCACGGTAATTTACATCTTCCGTACCATCAGTGTCCGGAAGGTCATTAGCCGGATCATCTATTTCGTCATTAACATCAAACCCATCATTTACATCGCTGCCCTCATAGCCATCGTCCAATCCATCATCATCGGTATCAGTACCTGTAAAGGTCTGATCCGGCACACCATCAAAATTAAAGTCATTTCCTTCGTTATTATCTGCTACCAGGTCATTGTCCGTATCAGCATCTAAATAATCAAGTTCATCTATTCCATCTGTATTCACAGGAGTAAGGCCCTGATCACCAGAACCTTCATAAGCATTATCCAACCCATCATTATCCCCATCCAGTCCGGAAGGGGGAATATAACCGCTGGTTGTCTGTGCTTCTACATTATCCGGGATTCCATCATTGTCCGAATCGATATCCCTGAAATCAGGGTTTAAGTCATTATCGGAATTTATTGGATTAAGTCCTTCCCCGGAGCCAGGTGTAATTTCGTAATGATCATCAAGGCCATTGCCATCACTATCCATACCACATGGAGGTTGAAATCCGGTAGTTTCCTGAGCTTCCACATTGTCTAATATACCATCGTTATCAGTATCAATATCTAAATAATCCGCATGCGTATCGGAATCGGAATCTATAGGCACAAGTCCACCACAACTGCCGGGGGTTTCCTCATATTTATCATCCAGTCCGTTACCATCAGAATCGATTCCGCCGGGGGAAATATAACCGATAGTCGGCTGGGATTCAATGTTATCAATAATTCCATCATTATCGGAATCAACATCCAGGTGATTGGGTATTCCATCATTATCGAAGTCAGTTGGATTTGTTAATGGATTGTTATCCCCGTCTTGATTTTTATCTTCGATTGCATCTATGATACCGTCATTGTCATCATCAATATCAGTAAGATCATCAATGCCATCGTTATCTGTATCTGTTTCTGTATAAGTTGTCATATTGGCAAACTCCTCCGGGATATTGTCAAACGAGGTGGAAAGAATAAATACGATAACAGCAGCTATCAAGGTAAAACCATAAATGGCCTTATCTCGTGTTTTTATTGGGGTAAATTTTTCCATAAATGATAGTTTTCATTTAAACATATCACCAAGGCTTTGTAGGAAAAAAGTTAGTAAGAGATAGGGCTTCTCTAAAATAATATCGCAAGATATAGTTAATATTCGTAGCATCAAATCCATTTGAAAACATATGTTAACAAATATCTTTCAAAGGCTTCAAAACTCGTTAAAACGTCAAATCTATTGATTCTATTTCAGTAATAAATTGGTGAAAAAAATATTGAAAAATTCAGTGAACGTTGAATACCCGCCGTTAGTCGATATTTAAACTTACAATAAATCGATTGGTAATCTGAAATTCAATGGATAAAGACAAGCGCATAAGCCGATATAGATGTTAAAAAAAACTATCTATTCTCATAGAGCTGTTTTATTTGCCTTATTTTTGCACAAATTTTTGCAGTGAATTTTACAAAAGAAATAGAAAAAAGAAGAACATTTGGGATTATTTCCCACCCCGATGCCGGGAAAACAACGCTTACAGAAAAGTTGTTGTTATTTGGTGGTGCCATACAAGAGGCCGGAGCTGTGAAAAACAATAAAATTAAAAAAACAGCCACCAGCGATTTTATGGAAATTGAGCGACAGCGAGGAATTTCGGTGGCTACTTCTGTACTTGCATTCCTCTATAAGGGCAAGAAGATAAATATTTTAGATACACCGGGGCATAAGGACTTTGCAGAAGATACTTTTAGAACCCTAACAGCTGTAGATAGTGTAATTGTTGTAATAGATGTTGCCAAAGGCGTTGAAGAGCAAACCAAAAAATTGGTAGAGGTCTGCAGGATGAGAAATATTCCTATGATTGTTTTCATTAATAAACTCGACAGAGAAGGAAAGGATGCTTTTGACCTTTTGGATGAAGTTGAGCAGGAATTAGGATTAACGGTAACCCCACTTAGCTTTCCAATTGGTATGGGTTACGATTTTAAGGGCATCTACAATATATATGAGAAGAATATAAACCTATTTAAAGGGGATAGTAAAAAAAACATCTCAGATATAATTGCTTTTGATGATATAAATAGCCCTGAATTAGAGAATATTATTGGAACCAGTGCTGCAGAAACCTTAAGAGACAATATGGAACTGGTCAACGGCGTATATCCGCCTTTTGACAAACAAAAGTATCTGGCAGGTTTGCTGCAGCCCGTTTTTTTCGGTTCTGCTCTTAATAATTTTGGGGTAAAAGAACTTCTCGATTGCTTTATTGAAATAGCTCCATACCCCAGTTCGAAGATGGCTGAAGAACGTCTGGTTCATGCAAATGAAAAAGAACTTTCTGGTTTTGTATTTAAAATCCATGCCAATATGGATCCCAAACACAGGGATCGTTTGGCATTTGTAAAAATTGTTTCCGGAACATTTGAACGCAATAAACCTTATTTACATGTGAGACATAATAAGAATTTAAAATTTTCAAGTCCGAATGCATTTTTTGCAGAAAAAAAGGAGATTGTAGATATCTCCTATCCAGGAGATATTGTAGGATTGCATGACACAGGAAATTTTAAAATTGGTGATACATTAACCGAAGGTGAGAATTTACATTATAAAGGCATCCCTAACTTTTCTCCGGAACATTTCAGATATATCAACAATGCGGATCCCATGAAATCCAAGCAGTTAACTAAAGGGATTGATCAGTTGATGGATGAAGGTGTAGCGCAATTATTTACTTTAGAACTTAATGGCAGAAAAGTAATAGGTACTGTGGGGGCATTGCAATATGAAGTAATTCAATACAGATTGGAACATGAGTACGGTGCAAAATGCACTTATGAAAATTTTCCGGTATACAAGGCCTGCTGGGTTGATGCCGAAGACCCCAATAATGATGAGTTTAAAGAATTTATAAGGGTAAAACAAAAATTCCTGGCCAAGGATAAGCGAGGACGGTTAGTGTTTTTGGCAGATTCTCAATTTTCACTGCAAATGACCCAACAAAAATACCCTACTGTAAAACTGCATTTTACTTCAGAATTTGAAAAATAAGATCTTAATTTGACCCTAAATTAAAAACCCATGAATGTAATAATTCATGGGTTTTTAGTTAAGCCTCTCCGGTAGGTCCGAAATTTAAAGGAATCGGAGGTTGTTCGTAATCTTTTATAGTCCCGTGGGCCTTTTCAAAACGATTCACATTATCATTAAGGGCTTTCAAGAATTTCTTAGCATGCTGGGGAGTAAGTACAATCCTGCTTTTCACCTTCGCTTTTGGTGCCCCGGGCATCATGCTTATAAAGTCAACAACAAATTCCGATACGGAATGATTTATAATAGCCAAATTGGAATAGATCCCTTCAGCTATTTTTTCATCCAGCTCTATATTAATCTGTTGTTGTTTCTGATTTTTTTCTTCCATTGTGCAAATCAAAAAAATTAATTCATTAAAATAAACAAAAACCCTCAATTTTTAATTGAGGGTTCATGATTTTAAAACTTTAACTCTTCTTTGCGAGCCATAATTTCATCGTACTCCTCTTTAGAGCCTACGATTATATTCTCGTAATCCCTCATACCCGTTCCGGCGGGAATCTTATGACCAACAATTACGTTTTCCTTCAAGCCTTCAAGGTAGTCAATTTTACCACTGACAGCCGCTTCATTCAAGACCTTTGTCGTTTCCTGGAACGATGCCGCAGAAATGAATGATTTGGTTTGCAATGATGCTCTTGTTATCCCTTGTAATATTGGCGTAGCCGTTGCCGAAACAGCATCCCGGGCACTTGCCAAAGCTTTATCGGCGCGTTTCAGGATTGAATTCTCATCTCTTAATTCCCGAGCTGTGATAATTTGCCCTGGTTTAAGGTTTTCCGATTCGCCCGCATCTTCCACAACTTTCTTTCCAAAGATTTCATCGTTTTCCTGAATAAAGTCGTCTTTGTGAACCAATTGATTTTCAAGGAATGTAGTATCCCCTGAATCCTGAATACGTACCTTTCTCATCATCTGGCGTACAACTACTTCAAAGTGTTTATCGTTAATTTTTACACCCTGGAGTCGGTATACTTCCTGTACTTCATTTACAAGATACTGCTGAACTGCAGAAGGTCCTTTAATTGCAAGGATGTCTTCCGGCGTAATTGAGCCATCCGATAAAGCCATCCCAGCCCTGACATAGTCATTTTCCTGAACCAAAATCTGGTTGGAAAGTTTTACCAAATATTTCTTTACTTCACCAAGTTTGGATTCAATGATAATCTCTCTGTTACCTCTTTTTATCTTACCAAACGAAACTACTCCGTCTATTTCAGATACAACCGCTGGATTAGAAGGATTACGAGCTTCAAAAAGTTCGGTTACCCTTGGCAAACCACCTGTGATATCACCAGCTTTAGCTGATTTACGAGGGATTTTCACCAATATTTTACCTTCTTTAATCTTATCGCCATCATCTACCATTAAATGCGAACCAACAGGCAGGTTATATGAACGTAAAACTTCATCCTTCGAATTTTTAATCAATAAAGTAGGAATCAATTTCTTATTTCTGGATTCTGAAATAACTTTTTCCTGAAATCCGGTTTGTTCATCAATTTCCACCTGATACGTAATTCCCTGCTCAATATTCTCATAGGAAATCTTACCTGGGAATTCTGAAACAATAACCCCGTTATAGGGATCCCATTGACAAATAATATCGCTTTTATTTACTTTGCTCCCATTCTTAAAAAAGATTTGAGAACCATAAGGAATATTATTCGTGCTGAGTGTAATTCCGGTCTTGGCATCCACAATTTTAATCTCGGAAGTTCTTGAAATGACAATATCAGCTTCTTTGCCTTCAGAATTCTGACCTTTTACAATTCGCAGGTCTTCAATCTCTGCAATACCGCCAAATTTAGCTTCAAGTTTACTATCCTCAGAAATGTTACCCG
>JAHEBI010000060.1:7238-9524 GCA_024642325.1 Eudoraea sp.
CGTGGAACGTACGTAATGTTAACTGCGTACCAGGTTCTCCAATAGACTGCGCTGCAACAACACCTACGGCTTCACCGCGCTGAACCATTTTATTGGTTGAAAGGTTTCTACCATAGCACTTAGCACATATACCCTTTTCAGCTTCACAGGTAAGTGCCGAACGGACTTCTACTTTTTCAATCGGCGAAGCCTCCACTTTCCTTACATCAATTTCCATGATCTGTTGCCCTGCAGTTAAAAGCAGTTCCTCAGTCAAAGGATTATATACATCATGCAAAGAGACTCTTCCCAATATTCGTTCCCCCAGGGTTTCAACAACTTCTTCGTTTTTCTTTAAAGATTCAACCTGAATTCCTCTAAGAGTTCCACAATCATCAATATTTACTATAACATCCTGCGAAACATCCACCAGACGCCTGGTAAGGTATCCTGCATCTGCCGTTTTAAGAGCAGTATCCGCAAGTCCTTTACGTGCACCGTGTGTAGAAATAAAGTATTCCAAAATAGATAATCCTTCCTTAAAGTTTGAAAGAATCGGATTTTCTATAATCTCACCTCCACCTGCTGTAGATTTCTTAGGCTTAGCCATTAACCCTCTCATACCGGTTAACTGTCTAATCTGCTCTTTTGAACCCCTTGCTCCGGAATCCAACATCATATACACCGAATTAAATCCCTGTTGATCTTCACGGATTCGCTTCATTGCCAACTCTGTTAACATGGCATTTGTTGAAGTCCAGACATCAATCACCTGATTATAGCGTTCGTTGTTTGTGATAAGACCCATGTTATAATTCGCCATAATACCCTCTACCTGTTCATTGGCATCGGCAATCATGGTGTGCTTTTCCTGAGGAATAATAATATCACCAAGGCTAAAAGACAAGCCTCCTTTAAAGGCAAAATCATAACCCATCGTCTTTATCAGATCCAGAAAAGCAGCAGTCGTAGGCACATCTGTAACCTCAAGAATCCTTCCGATAATATCCCGTAAAGATTTCTTGTTCAACACTTCGTTTATATATCCGGCTTCTTCCGGTACAACCATATTAAATAATACTCTACCAACGGTAGTTGTAATAATCTGGTTCACCAGTTCTCCTTCTTCATTAAAATCTTTAGCTCTGACCTTAATACCGGCATTAAGCTCTACCTTCCCTTCATTAAATGCAATTACTACCTCTTCATACGAATAAAAAGTCAGGCCTTCACCCCTTACCGGAACTTCCTTGGTAGATTTGCGCTCTTTTGTCATGTAATACAACCCGAGCACCATATCCTGCGAGGGAACCGTAATAGGAGATCCATTAGCCGGATTTAATATATTGTGAGAAGCCAACATCAAAAGCTGGGATTCCAATATAGCTTCAGGGCCTAATGGAAGATGCACCGCCATTTGATCCCCATCAAAATCCGCATTAAAGGCAGTACAAACCAAAGGATGCAACTGAATTGCCTTTCCTTCAATTAATTTCGGTTGAAAAGCCTGTATCCCCAATCTGTGTAATGTGGGAGCCCGGTTAAGTAATACCGGATGGCCTTTTAGGACATTTTCCAAAATATCCCATACCACAGGTTCTTTTTTATCAATGATCTTTTTGGCCGACTTAACTGTTTTAACAATACCTCTTTCAATCAATTTCCTGATTATAAAAGGTTTATAAAGTTCGGCAGCCATATCTTTTGGAAGACCGCATTCGTATAAGTTCATCTCAGGACCTACAACAATAACGGAACGAGCTGAATAATCTACTCTTTTACCCAATAGGTTTTGTCGAAAACGTCCCTGTTTTCCCTTTAAGGAATCTGAAAGAGATTTCAACGGCCTATTCGATTCAGTCTTTACAGCTGAAGCTTTGCGCGTATTATCAAAAAGAGAGTCAACCGCTTCCTGAAGCATTCGCTTCTCATTCCTCAAGATAACTTCAGGTGCTTTAATTTCCATTAATCGCTTCAGACGATTATTTCTTATAATTACACGTCTGTACAGATCATTTAAATCCGAAGTAGCGAAACGTCCTCCATCCAAAGGAACCAGAGGTCTTAACTCCGGCGGGATAACCGGTACTACCTTCATGATCATCCATTCCGGTTTATTCTCCCTGTTATCCTGTGATTCTCTTAAAGCCTCAACAACCTGAAGTCTTTTTAAGGCCTCCGTTTTACGTTGCTTTGAAGTCTCAGTATTTGCTTTATGCCTTAAATCATATGATAATTGCTTGAGGTCAATTCGCGCCAGTAAATCAATAAGACATTCGGCGCCCATCTTCGCAATAAATTTATTCG
>JAHEBI010000437.1 GCA_024642325.1 Eudoraea sp.
TAGCCTTTGATGTATGGCGGCTCCCGAGATTCCTATATTTCTTGCAATTTCCAATATAGGCTTTCGGGCATCCTGCATAAGAAACCTAAGGATTTTTTTATCAATCCCGTCAATTTTTAAATTTTCGATACCAGATTTCATTGTACGCTTTCAAGTAATACCTAAAGATACCAAAATTAGTTACAATTTTTAACCTGCTACAGAATCTGGATTATATCCTAAATAAGGTACGGCATACTCCTTAAAAACCACTCCATAGGCGGCCAGCTCTTTTAAGATTGGGTCATATATTTCTTTTGAAATCGGAATCTGAACCCCAGGCGTTGTGATTTTTTTATTGAGTATCGATAAGGCGGCAATAGCCACTGGCAAGCCCACGGTTTTTGCCATTGCGGTATGCGTATGATTTTCACCGATCACGACCATATTGGCGTCGAGCTGCTGTTTTTTCCCATTCAATTCATATCCTATTTTATGGTACATGACAATCATATCTTTGTCGTCCTGAGCCATGGTCCAGCTGTCTTCAAGTACTTTTTGAAGTATCTGTGCCGGGGTTGCATTCTTTAAATAAATAATCTTTTTTGAATCAAACAGGTTTAATTCCAGCAATTTTCCCCACATGATATCGTCCTGATCAATTTTGAGGTAGTGTCTGAGTTTAAGTTCAACAGAATCTGTTGGTGAATAGGGCAAAAAAAGATTAGTAAATTCCCGGTAGGACATGCCCTCAGAGTTTTCTATTGTGTAACCATCATCTGTCATTCCTAATTGAACGAACATATTCCATGCTTTAGAGAACCCTACCCGTCTCATAGTGCCCCTGTAGAGGGTTAACACATCACGGAGGCCATAGGCTTCCCTGTAGTTTAAAGAATCTCTGTTTGCATAGGCCTCAAATTTTCCGTAACCTTCAATATCCAGGAATTCTGTTCTTCTAAAGAGTTTATGATAAGGGATATATTTATAGGTCCCTTCCTGAATGAATTTAGCAGCTCCCCCTTGTCCCGCAAGTACTACATTTCTGGGATTCCAGGTAAATTTGTAATTCCATAGATTGTTATCACTTTCCGGAGCAACAAGGCCACCCGTAAAAGATTCAAATAATAACATTTTACCGCCTTTGTCCCTTATACCATTTATGAGTTGCATGGCACTCATATGGTCTATTCCCGGGTCCAGACCAATTTCGTTCATAAAAACCAAACCGTTTTTTTTTGCTGCAGGGTCCAATGCCTTAATTTCTTTGCTGATATAGGAAGCAGTAACCAAATGTTTTTTAAAACGAATACAATCTTCAGCCACTTTCATGTGAAAACGCGCAGGAAGCATCGAAATTACGATATCTGAGTTTTTGATAGCCCTCTCTCTTTCCCCTTCCTTAAAGATGTCCAGGCTAAGAACCTTACACGCAGGATGGTTTTTAATGCTCTCAGGAATTATATCGGGATTCAGATCACCAATAGTTAAATGTAAGTTTTCCGAAGATGCTTTTTTCAGAAAGTAATCCAGCAAATACGAGGTAGATTTGCCTGCACCTATGACTAATATTTTTCGTGTCATCAAATTTATTTACTGTTCGAGGTATTGCGGAGACTAAGGTATCAAATTGTTACATTTGTCAAAAATATGGCCATTTAAGTTATGAACAAAACAATTTTCTGTACGGGGGTTTTCTTTGGACTATTGGCGGTAGTTATAGGAGCTTTTGGAGCTCATGGACTGGGAAGTCTGGTGTCTGTCGGAGAGGTGGACACTTTTAAGACCGGAGTCACCTATCAAATGTATCACGCTTTATTTTTGCTTATCCTGGCTAGTGTAAGAAGTATTTCGGAAGAGAATAAGAAACTGGTTTATTATTTTATTATTTCAGGAATTGTTCTTTTTTCATTTTCTATCTATTTATTGGCCACCAATAGTCTAACGGGATTTGATTTCAGGGCTATAGGGTTTATTACACCCATAGGAGGAGTTCTTTTAATTTTAGGATGGTTGCTTTTGGGTTACAGGGCTTACAGGGAATTTGAATAATAAGCGGGAAGGCATGAATTAATAGTTCATGATTTGGTCAAATTTAAACATCCAAAGGGATTACTGCCGTCCATAGATAACATGGAATCGAATTTCACAAAGTTAATATAGAGGCAGTCCTTTGCCGGCATAAAAATTAAGGACGGAATACCCAAACATCATAACAATAAATAAAAAAGGCCTCAACGATTGAGACCTTTCAGGTGCGTTTTTATTTCTTGTTGACACTGGTGATATACTTCTGTAATGCCATTGTCATGGAAGGAGTTTCCGGAGTAGGAGCTTTAATGTCAATTCGCAGGCCAGCTTCGGTTGCTGCTTCTACGGTTGAATTACCAAAGACCGCTATTCTCGTTTCATTTTGCTTAAAGTCAGGAAAGTTTTTAAGCAATGATTCTATGCCCGACGGACTAAAAAATACCAGTACATCGTAATAGACATTTCTTAAATCCGAAAGATCGCTTATCACGGTTTTATAAAAAATACCGCGATTCAGTTTAAACCCAGCTCATTTAATGTTTCGGGAACCTCTGGTTTTAAGGCATCTGAAGACGGC
>JAHEBI010000438.1 GCA_024642325.1 Eudoraea sp.
TGACTAGTTCAGCTTATTTATATGAATAATAAATGGGTGCCTTCTTCATTAGCTCTGCCGTAAAAATCTCCGATAGTAATTACTCCATCCAATTCATCAATTAAATCTTCTCTTTTAAGGTGGAACATGTCAACGGCCAGTTTACAACCCCATAGTTTACAACCGGAGTCCGACAAAATTTCAAGGAATTCACCAATAGGAGGCATATCCAGCTTTTCCATTTCCTTCTTCATCATCTTAGTGGCCAGTGCCTCAACACCGGGCAATCCGCCCAGCATAGTTGGCATATGCAATGCAGGATTACCAACAGTAGCTGTATGTAAATGCTCTAGTTTTTTCTTTTGAATGGCTTCCAGTCCAAAAAAAGTGAAAAATATTTCTGATTCAATACCTTCCATCCTTGCTCCGTTTGCCATTACAAATGCAGCATATGCATTTTCTATGGTGCCTTTGGAAAGAATAAAAAGCATCTTTTTTACTTTAGTTCCGCTTTTCTCCATTGTTTTAGTTTCGCTTTTCTCTATTGTTTTAGTTTCGCTCATCTCTTTTTTTTTTAGATTTTATTAAGTCTTAGTTTACCTTGTCGCTGTTTATATACAACTCTTTGGTTTAGGTATCCCTGCTATTAACGTAGATTTTTTAAGAGGTCCCCCAGGAAACAGGCTGTAGAATTCCTTAATGTCTATCACCCCACTTTTTTTAATACCCCGAATTGACAACGGTTCCTCTTTTTGATGTTTATCCTGAAGATAGTCTACAACTTCCCAATGCCTGTCGGTCATTGTTATTCCCTGTTCTTCGGCAAGGGAGCGACAAACTTCCTTATTCCACTGATTAAAATCGACTAGATATCCTTCTTCGTTTACATCTATTTCCCGATCTGCTATTATTTTTTTCATGTTATTTGATTTAAAGTTATTTTATTGTGTTTTTTCTAATTGTTTCCCTTTTTCAGACATCCTGGCATCCACAAATGGTATTGAGACTCCTTTTAAAAGCATATTCCAATAAATCCAACGGAAAGCCAGTTTACCCATATGATTCATCCTGCTCTCTTTTAAAAGTCTCATAGGCCCCACACCCGGGAAAGGAAATGTACCTTCAACCGGTTCTGTGGTATAGTTAAAATCAATTAATAATGCTTTACCTCCTCCTGTTTCTATGAAACAATTGGCATGACCGTCAAAATCTTCTTTTAATTCCTCGCCATTGATATATCGCAAGATATTTTCGGTTAGAATTTCAGCTTCAAAATGAGCCACAGAACCTGCTTTTGAAGCGGGTATATTTGTAGCATCACCTATAGCAAATATATTCTCATGGTCTATAGATTGTAACGTTGCTTTATTTGTTGGAATATAATTCAGATCATCTCCCAGTCCAGAGCGTTCTAGTAATGGATCGCCCATATTTGTGGGTACGGTTACTAAAAGGTCATATTCTACTTCAGTTTCCCCGTAATCTATGATTTTATTATTCTCGTAATCAACACGCTCTATATTAAAACTTGTTACTTCTTTAATGTTTTTTTCTTCTAACAAATAATGAAGGGCTTCCGTAGCGCGTGGTTTGGTAAAAGCCCCGTCCAACGGTGTTACAAAGGTAATATCTACTTTATCCCTCATCCCTTTGTTTTTAAAATAAGAATCTGCCAAAAAAGCAAATTCCAAAGGTGCTACCGGGCATTTTATAGGCATTTCTGTTATATGGACTACTAGTTTTCCACCTTCCCAGTTGCGCAATTTATCCCTTAAGGCCTTGGCACCTTCATAGGTATAGAAATCAAAAATATTTTTATACCATTTTGGCCCTTTCATGCCTTCAATTTCCTCAGGTACGGTTTTCGTTCCTGTGGCTACTATTAATAAATCATAAGATAATTCCTGACCGTTGGCCAGAAGTACATTATTATTTTCTGGTACAATCAGATCTATTTTTTCCTGAATATATTGAACCCCTTTTGGTATAAACTTCGTGCCTTTTTTCTTTACCTGTTTTGTTGTATAAATATCAAAAGGCAGAAATAAGAAACCGGGTTGGTAATAATGTGTTTTGTACTGGTCTACAATGGTAATCTTCCACTCTTCTTTTGGGAGGCTGGATACTAAATGATTTGCCATCATCGTTCCGGAAGTTCCTGCGCCTAATATGACTAAATTTTTCATAACTATTTCACTTATTTGATTTTCGATACAGGATTTTTTACCTGTATTTATCGATGTAAAATTAGTCAGAGGAGTTACCGAAAAATATGACATAAGTCATAAATATGCCTTGTGTAACAACTGTTACCAAGCCTAAAACCGCGGTATGTTTTAATTTCAAAGTTTACTCTGCTGAGCATCCGGGAAATTCATGAAGTATTTAGAATTTCCTTTTTTTATCTGCTTTTAGTGTTTGGTCCTTTATACCCGGGAGATTTAAATTTGGTCACGTCTATTTGGCTGTCCAGCCACCATCTACAGTGAGCATAGATCCCACCATATAGCTGCCGGCATCACTGGCTAAAAAAATAGCCGCACCCTGAATCTCCCGTAATTCTCCCCATCTGGCAACGGCTGTTGCTCCAACAATGAAATTCTTGGCT
>JAHEBI010000439.1 GCA_024642325.1 Eudoraea sp.
ATTCCAATCCCAAAACTAATTTGCTTAAAGGAGCAGGTTTTCTTTCTATTTTATTGGCTTTTGATAACCCAATAAACGTGCGTTTAACTGCTTCTTCAATAAATTCACGTTCACTTTTACTATTTTGCTGCTGCAGGTAATAGACTGGTTTTGCAAAGTTTGGGTCCTTTTCCGCTATGGACTTCTGCAATATATCAACCTCTGCATTCTGACAGCCCAGGCTTAATACCGTGGCGCCACATACATTAGAATTGGTAATATACCCGGCTAAAAGTTTACAAAGCGCTTCAGAATCTTGTCGTACGCCCCCGCATCCTCCGTCGTGCCTTAAAAATTTTATACCATCTACATTTGGAAATATCCTGTTTCTGGATATTTCATCTTTTGTGTGGATGATGGGTGTAGCATAAATTTCTTCTTCATTTGCCCCGGAATTATATTTATCTATCAATGCCCGTGTATCCACCGCAAAATCTTTTTTGGTGATATACCCCAAAGCTTCCGAGAGTGCCCCTTCGACAACCTCCACATTCCGGTTTTCACAAAATACCATTGGAATAATCAACCAATAATTGGAGGTGCCCACACTGCCATCTGCCCGGTGGTAACCCTTAAAAGTTCTTTCCTTATACTTTGAAATATCAGGTGCAATCCATTCGAAGTTTTCCTTTGTAGCCTTGTAGGCAGCAGATGCATGTTTTACATTTTCTGTAGTTATGCAACTACCGACAGGTATTGGTTTAATGGCTTTTCCAATCAGGACTCCATACATATAAATCTCATCACCAGTACTGAAATTCTTCCCGGCGAATTTGTGTTTTGCCCTGATATTTTCCTTTAAAATAATGTTCACCCCGTTTATATCGGTCGTGGTTCCTTCTTTGAGGTCTGTAATAGCCACAATAATATTATCCCTGGGATCTATTTGAACATATTTTTTGGACATATCTTTTTGTTAATTAGTTTCTCACGGATTTTATGATAGCCAGCGTCTTTCTTACGTCATCTTCCAGGCGGGCAAAATCTTTTTGTGTGAGAATCTCCCTGGATATTAATTTGGAGCCCATACCTACACAGGTGACCCCTGCTTCAAACCACCCCCTGAGGTTAGATTCCTCTGTGCTTACCCCACCGGTAGGCATAATATCTGTCCATGGGCATGGCCCTTTAATTGCTTTTACAAAACCGGGGCCATAGCTGGATCCCGGGAAAAGTTTTACTATTTCACAGCCTAATTCCTCTGCTCTGGCAATTTCAGTGAGTGAACCACAACCGGCAGACCAAAGTACTTTTCGGCGGTTACACACAATTGCAATATCTTCACGAAGAACCGGTGTTACTATAAAATTTGCACCCAATTGCATATACAATGAGGCGGCCCCGGCATCAGTTACGGACCCAACGCCCATTATCATCCCGGGCAGTTCCTGCAGTGCATATTTGTTGAGTTCGGCAAACACCTCGTGTGCAAAATCGCCCCTTGAAGTAAATTCCAGGAGCCTTGCACCTCCTGCGTAGCAGGCCTTTATAACATTTTTGCCAAGTTCAACATCGGAATGGAAGAACAAGGGAATCATCCCAATTTCCTGCATGGCCATTGCCACTTCTATTCTTTTAAATTTTGCCATTGTATGTTTTTATAAGATTATCTCGCTACTCTGCCAGAAGCATCACCGCCCATTAATTTTTGAACCTCCTCTACGCTTACCAGGTTAGCATCACCCATTATGGTGTGTTTTAAGCAGGATGCTGCTACCGCAAAATTTAAGGCATTCTGGTCATCTTCAGGGTATTTTAATAAACCATAGATCAATCCACCCATAAAGGAATCTCCACCGCCAACCCTATCCACGATATGTGTTATTTGGTATTGTGGTGATTCAAACAAAGTTTTACCATCGTACATTACGCCTGCCCAGGTATTGTGCGATGCAGAAAGTGAACCTCTTAGGGTTGTGATTACTTTTTTAGCACGGGGAAATTTTTCCATCATTTGTTGGCAGACAGAAAGGAATGCTTCTGCTTTTATATCATGTCCCTGAGTAGTTATGTCCAAACCTTCCGGTTTAATGCCAAAATGTTTTTCTGCATCTTCTTCATTTCCCAAAATTATATCGCAATAGGAGGTTAACTCAGTCATGATTTTTTCGGGCTCAACACCGTACTTCCATAGCTTTGCTCTATAATTCAGGTCAGTAGAAACAGTTATTCCCAATTCACTGGCTTTTTTTACAGCTTCAAGGCATACATCAGCAGCTCCCTGGGAAATTGCCGGTGTAATTCCCGTCCAGTGAAACCATCCCACCCCGTTGAATACTTTTTCCCAGTCTATCATTCCTGGTTTTATCTCAGCGATTGCAGAATGGGCTCTGTCATAAATGACTTTGCTTCCCCTTGACACTGCGCCTGTTTCGAGGAAGTATATGCCTAACCGGTCTCCGCCATAAATTATGTCATCTACCTGAACTCCTCTTTTTCGCATTTCCATTAAAGCGCATTCACCAATATCATTTTTGGGCAATCGTGTCACAAAACTAACCGGAATGCCATAATTGGCTAAGGATACGGCTACATTAGACTCCCC
>JAHEBI010000440.1 GCA_024642325.1 Eudoraea sp.
AAAAGGGATAAAGCTACATCCAACATTTGTACAGCTCAGGTCCTGCTTGCTGTAATGGCTGGCGCCTATGCAGTTTATCATGGCCCACAAGGATTAAAATATATAGCTGATAAAGTTCATTATAATGCCCGGCTATTAAGTCAATTACTTGAAAAGCAAGGCTTTAAAGAATTAAATTCTTCTTTTTTTGACACCGTTAAGGTACAGGTTCCGGATACTGAATCCTTAAAATCAATCGCTGAAAAAAATGGCATAAACTTCAACTATATTGATAGTAGTACTGTTTCCATATCACTTAATGAAGCAACAAGCGAAGATGATATTAAACTTATTCTAAATTGCTTTTTAGAATTGACTGACTCTAGTGGACTTAATTCTCATGAAGAGAAATTAAAAGACGTTATTCCCCCTTCGTTAGTGCGTAAATCTTCCTTTCTTGAAAACGAGGTCTTTAATACCTATCACTCAGAGACGGAATTAATGCGCTATCTTAAAAAATTAGAGCGGAAAGACCTGGCACTTAACCATTCCATGATTTCACTGGGTTCCTGTACTATGAAATTGAATGCTGCCAGCCAGATGCTGCCTTTGAGTATGCCGGCATGGGGCAACATTCACCCGTTTGTCCCTGTAGAACAGGCAGAGGGTTATCAAATAATACTTCGGGAACTTGAAAGGGATTTGACAGAGATCACAGGATTCGCCGGCACTTCGCTGCAGCCCAATTCAGGTGCACAAGGTGAATATGCCGGGTTAATGACCATTAGAGCATATCATGAATCCAGAGGTGAATTTCATAGAAATATCTGTATAATTCCTTCATCGGCACATGGCACAAATCCCGCTTCTGCAGTGATGGCCGGAATGAAAGTTGTTGTAACCAAAACAGATGAAAGAGGAAATATAGATCTTACTGACCTGCAGGAAAAAGTGGAAATGCATTCAGAAAATTTAGCTGCATTAATGGTCACTTATCCTTCAACACACGGAGTTTTTGAATCCTCAATCAAAAACATAACACGGTTAATTCATGATCATGGCGGACAGGTCTATATGGATGGCGCCAATATGAATGCTCAGGTCGGGTTAACAAATCCGGCAACAATTGGTGCTGATGTTTGCCATCTAAATCTTCACAAAACTTTTGCAATACCACACGGAGGTGGCGGTCCGGGAGTAGGACCTATCTGTGTTGCTGAACAATTAGTGCCCTTCCTCCCGGGTAACCCGGTAATAAAAACCGGTGGGAGCAAAGCAATTTCAGCAATTTCAGGAGCACCCTGGGGAAGTTCATTGGTTTGCTTAATTTCTTACGGTTATATTAAAATGCTCGGGGAAGCCGGTTTAACCCAATCTACAAAAATTGCCATTCTTAATGCGAACTATATTAAGACTAGGTTAAGTGGAAAATTTGATGTTCTTTATACTGGTGAAAAAGGCCGTGCAGCGCATGAGATGATCATAGATTGCAGGCCATTTAAACAAAATGGAATAGAGGTCACCGATATTGCTAAACGCCTCATGGATTATGGTTTTCATGCCCCTACAGTATCTTTTCCTGTAGCAGGCACTCTAATGATAGAACCTACGGAAAGTGAAAATCTTGATGAATTAGATCGATTTTGTGATGCTATGATATCAATCCGTGGAGAAATTGACAAGTCATCGGCAGAAGAAACCATTAACCTTTTGAAAAATGCACCACATACTCTAAATATGTTAACCAGTGATTCATGGAATTTCCCTTATTCCAGACAGGAAGCTGCCTTCCCATTGCCCTTTGTTATTGAAAATAAATTTTGGCCCAGTGTCAGGAGGGTAGATGATGCCTATGGAGATCGTAATTTAATTTGTACATGTGCTCCAATTGAAGCATATATGGACGCATAGTTTACCTCAAATAAAAAGGGCTTTGCAGCTTCTTTTGAACCGGTAAAATAAATTTTAATATCGTTTGTATCCACTGAACATCGTAATTAATTATTATGCGCGCATAGTAGGGCATACGTTTTTAGTAATTTTCAGAAAACTTACACAACTCCCCTAAATATGAGTATTGGAATTAGCGGCACAGGGTGTTATATCCCGTCGATCACTACTCAAAACAAAGATTTTGAGCATCACAATTTTCTTACCAGCGAAGGAATTCCTTTTGCTTACAACAACCAGGTTATTATTGAAAAATTTAAAGCAATAACCGGGATTGATGAAAGGCGTTATGCCCAGAAAAAATTTAATACATCAGATTTGGGGTTCTTTGCAGCCCGTGATGCTATCCAAGATGCCGGGATTGATGCTGAAGAACTGGATTATATCATTTTTGCACATAATTTTGGCGATGTATCCTATGGAAAATCTCAGGGGGATACAGTGCCTAGTTTAGCCACAAGGGTAAAACATCACCTAAAAATTAAAAACCCTAATTGTGTAGCATATGATATGTTATTTGGGTGTCCAGGCTGGATTGAAGGAGTGATACAGGCAAACGCTTTTATCAAAAGCGGAATAGCCAAAAAATGTCTTGTAATTGGCGCTGAAACGCTTTCCAGAGTAATAGATCAACACGACCGGGATTCGATGA
>JAHEBI010000061.1 GCA_024642325.1 Eudoraea sp.
CTGAAGTTGCAAGGTGCTAATGTGAAAGTGTGTGGCCCTCGAACTTTGCTTCCAAAATATATAGAATCTTTAGGAATCCAGGTAGAGACCAATCTTTTGAAGGCATTGAATTGGTGTGATGTGGCCAATATGCTGAGGATTCAAAATGAACGTTTGGATATAAGCTATTTTCCAACAACCAGGGAATATACCCAACAATACGGTGTTAATAAAGCAATTCTGGATAGCCTGGATAAGGAAATCGTAATTATGCACCCGGGACCAATTAACAGGGGCGTTGAAATAACCAGTGATGTGGCTGATTCCAAACAATCTATTATTCTCAACCAGGTAGAAAACGGTGTAGCTATACGCATGGCTGTAATATATTTATTAGCTTCAAAAATAAAATAAGGAATTATGATTTTTGATAAAATAGGTACTACCACCATCGTTTTCCAGGAAAACATATCCCTGAAAAGATTTATTGAGAACTTAAACGGCTCATATGCGAAAATAAAAAACGACCATTTGATTATTAACTTGTTTTCGTTCTCTAAAATTTCTTCAGATGATGTCCTGGAGTTTCTTGAGCTGTCAAATTCCCATCGTTCTGCCAATAAATCATTTGTATTGGTCACAGACAAGCTGGACTATGATGAGGTTCCTGATGAAATTTGTCTCGTTCCAACGATCCAGGAGGCAAAGGATATAATTGAAATGGAAGAAATTGAACGAGACCTTGACCTCTAATGAATTACCACCTTGCACAAATAAACATTGCCCGGATGCTGGCTCCTCTGGACAGTGAATTAATGGCCGATTTTGTAAGTAATCTGGATAGCATTAACCGCCTGGCAGAGGAAAGTGAGGGCTTTGTATGGCGTTTAATAGAAGACCCAGATGTAATAACAGGGATTGAGGTGTTCCAGGATAGTTTTATAGTAGTTAATATGTCTGTCTGGACTTCAACAAAAGCACTTTTCGACTTTACATACAGGTCTGAACACAGAAATATATTCAAAAGGAGAAAGGAATGGTTTTCAACTATGAAAGAAATGCACATGGCTTGCTGGTATATACCACAAGATACATATCCCACTCCGCATGAGGCGGGGATCAGGCTTGAATATCTAAATAGATTTGGAGAAAGTCCTTTTGCCTTTTCCTTAAAGAACTCTTTTACGTCGCAACAGGCAAGCGAATATAAAGTGCAAACCTGGAAACAACAATGAAGTTACATATCCTGGGTTGCTATGCAGCTACACCAAGAACATTGACTAATCCGACATCTCAGGTCCTGGAAATCAGGAACCATATGTTCTTAATTGATTGTGGGGAAGGAACCCAGGTGCAGTTGCGAAAGAATAAAATAAAATTCTCGAGGATTTCCCATATTTTTATTTCACACTTGCACGGAGACCATTTTTTTGGCTTACCCGGACTTATTTCAACATTTAGATTGTTAGGCAGAGAAAAGGACCTTCATATTTATGGTCCGGAAGGAATTAAGGAAGGTATCACCTTATTGCTTAAACTTGGTAATTCCTGGACTAACTTTAACCTTATCTTTCATGAATTGACTTCTAAGGAGTCTGAGCTGATCTTCGAAGATTCCAAAGTAAAGGTGAATACCATTCCTCTGGATCATAGAATTTACACCAACGGATTTTTATTTAGCGAATTACCCGGAGAACGTAAATTAGATGTCCTGGCTGTGGAAAAATATAAAATTGATATAGCTTTTTTTAAAAGAATAAAACAAGGTAAGGACATAATAATGGAAGATGGTTCTGTTATGGCCAATTCAGAACTCAGTCTGGATCCCCCCCAGACAAAGCACTATGCCTATTGCAGTGATACCGGCTTTAACAGGGATATAATACCCCTTGTAAAGGGTGTTGATTTGCTTTATCATGAAGCTACTTTTTTGGAAACCGAAGCAAGTTTGGCTAAAAAAACAAAGCATTCTACTGCCAGGCAGGCTGCAATTGTGGCTAAAGAAGCAAAAGTAAGCCGTTTAATTCTCGGACATTTTTCAACCAGGTATAAATCAATAAACCCATTCCGGGATGAAGCGATGGAAGTATTTATTAATGTTGATCTGGCTGATGACGGCAGGACATTTGAAGTTTGACACTACCGGCTTTTGGAAAATGGAGATTGTATCTGTCAATATTATTGAGCTATAATCTGATGCTTTGCCGTATTGTTATAAAAATTCAATAACACTTCACTTTTATACATCTTTTCCCCAACTTTGTGGAACTAATGTTCAACGTTTAAAATGCATAGAGATTTAGGGAATCATCGGAAATCATATAATAAAAGTGCTTTAACTGAGGAAGCAATCTCGGATAATCCTATGGAACTTTTTCAGAAATGGTATTATGAAGTTGAAGCGACAGAAGGTATAGAAGAACCCAACGCGATGTCAATATCGACACTGGGATTGGATGGATATCCAAAGAGCAGAATGGTCCTGCTCAAAAAATATACATTTGAAGGTTTTATTTTTTATACGAATTACCAAAGCGAAAAAGGAAAAGCAATCCAGGCAAACCCAAGAGTCTGTCTTTCATTTTTTTGGCACCATCTGGAACGACAGATAATTATTAAAGGAAAGGCAGAGAAAATAGCAGAAAATCTTTCCGATGGTTATTTTGAGTCCAGACCGGAAGGCAGTAAATTAGGAGCTATAGTATCTGACCAAAGTAGTGTAATTGCCTCAAGAGAGTTTTTGGAAATTGAATTAAAGAAACTGGAAGAAAAATATAAAGGCAAAGAAATTGAACGTCCGGAGTATTGGGGTGGGTACCTTGTAAGGCCTGTGTCCATTGAATTTTGGCAGGGTAGGGATAACAGGTTACACGATAGGATCAGATACACATTACAAGCAGATTATAATTGGAAAATTGAGCGACTGGCTCCTTAAATATTATTTAATTATGAAAACAGTTATTCTTGTCAGACATGGGAAATCTTCCTGGGAATACGGAGTAGGTGACCAGGACAGACCTTTGCAGGAAAGGGGAATAAGTGATGCTCACCTGGTAAGCACGGAATTTAAAAGCCTGTCCAGGGACATCGATTCAGTATATTCAAGTCCTGCTAACAGGGCCCTGCATACCTGTATGATATTTTTAAGGACTCTTCATTATCCCCTGGAAAAATTAACAATATCTGATCAGCTTTATGATTTTTCTGGCGAAGGGGTAATATCATTTGTAAAACAACTCAGGGCTGACCATAATAAAATAATGATTTTTGGGCACAATTATGCACTTACCAATATTGCTAATCGGTGGGGAAATCAGGCCATTGAAAACATTCCAACTTCGGGGTTGGTGCAATTAAGCTTTGATGTCTCCGATTGGCAGTTGATTCAAAATGGTATTACCGAACATATCCTCATTCCAAAACTACTTAAATAATGATTAAAACAAAAAATCAATACATCAACAGGGAAATAAGCTGGTTGATGTTCAATGATCGTGTTTTGCAGGAGAGTGCCGATAAAAATGTTCCATTACTTGAGCGACTCCGGTTTTTAGGTATTTTTTCAAACAATCTGGATGAGTTTTTTAAGGTGAGGTATGCTACTGTAAAAAGGATTGTACTGGCAGGTAAAAAAGGGAAAAGTGTATTGGGAGGTGAAAAAGCAAAGGACTTACTCGCTGAAATTACGGAGATCGTAATCAATCAGCAAAGTAAAAGCCTCGAAATTCATGATGAAATTGAAAAGGAATTAGAAGCGGAAGGTATTTTCCTTATTGACGAAACCGAGGTGTCTGAAAGTCAGGAAGAGTTTGTTAAAAACTATTTCCTGGAAAAGGTTAGTCCCCAGTTAATGACCATTGTTTTAAATGATCTTAACAAATTTCCACTATTAAAAGACACCGAAGCTTATCTGGCGGTAAAAATGGTTCTTAATAAAACCAAAAAAGACCACAAGGACAAAGAAAGAAATGAGATACGATTTGCACTGATTGAAATCCCCAAGGGCATAAGCCGTTTTGTCGTACTACCCCCGGAAGGAGATAAAAATTACATCATTATTCTGGATGACCTGATCAGGTATTGCCTGGATCGGATATTTCCTATGTTTGACTATGAGTCTATTTCTGCACATATGATTAAAATTACCCGAGATGCGGAATTGGATATAGACAATGACCTGAGTAAGACATTTATTGAAAAAATATCGTCGAGTGTTGCGGGAAGAAAAATTAGTGATCCTGTTCGTTTTGTTTATGATAAGTGTATAGCTGGGGATACGTTGGAATTTCTAAAAAAGAAAATGCAAATTGAGGATACGGATAGTGTAATTCCGGGAGGCCGTTATCACAACAGGCGTGACTATATGGATTTTCCAAGTTTAGGCAGACCAGACCTTATGTACGAAAAGATCACACCTCTCCCGGTTAAAGGCCTCAGTTTAGAAGGAAGCTTACTTGAACGAATTGCTGAAAAGGATTATTTAATGTACGCACCTTACCATACATTTTCATACATAATTAAATTCCTTAGAGAAGCTGCACTTGACCCGAAGGTAAAAAGCATTAAGATAACCGTATATAGGCTGGCCAAGGATTCACAGGTGGCAGCGTCCTTGATAAACGCAGTCAAAAACGGGAAACAAGTTACCATGCAGATAGAATTAAGAGCTCGTTTTGATGAGCAGGCCAATATCAATTATGCAGAGGAATTACAGGCTGAAGGGGTAAAACTGATCTTTGGGGTCCCGGGCCTTAAAGTACATAGTAAAATTTGCCTGATAGAAAGGAAAGAGGGCGATTCATTAAAGCGATATGGATTTATAAGTACTGGAAATTTCAATGAGGCAACAGCCAAAATATATACAGATTATACACTATTTACTGCAGATGAAGCTGTTTTAAAAGAAGTCAAAATAGTCTTTGACTTTTTTGAAACCACCTACAAAATTTATAAATATAAACATCTTGTAATTTCTCCACATTATACCAAGAGTTTGTTTATTAAATTGATTGATAAAGAAATACAATCTGCAAAACTGGGAAGAGAGGCGTATATAAAAATAAAAATGAACAGTTTTACGTCTTATGAAATGGTGGATAAATTGTATGAAGCGAGCAGGGCAGGGGTTAAAATACAAATGATTATCAGAGGGGTATGCTGCCTCATCCCTGGTGTAGAAGGAATGAGCGAAAATATTGAGGCTATCAGCATTGTTGACAAATTTTTGGAGCATCCGCGGGTATTTATATTTTGCAATGGAGGAGACCCTAAAATCTATATCTCTTCTGCAGACTGGATGACACGTAATCTTGACAATAGGGTGGAAGTTGGTACTCCGATTTATGACAAGGACATAAAGCAGGAATTGATAGACACTTTCGAAATCTCATGGAGCGACAATGTAAAAGCACGTATTTTTAATCAAGACCAGAACAATGTTTACCGGAAGAATGACCTGCCGAAATTGCGTTCCCAATTTGCGATTTATGACTATTACCTGAATAAATTGAATGCTAAAAATACATCCAATTGAAAATCCGAAAATTTGCGGCAATTGATGTTGGTTCCAATGCTATCAGGCTATTGGTTCTTAATATAATTGAGGAAAAGGATAAAGAAACAAGGTTCCGGAAAAACATACTAATCAGGGTTCCGGTACGTCTTGGAGAAGACTCTTTTTCCAAAGGAACAATCTCTGAATTTAATACGGTGAGAATCATAAATACCATGAAGTCTTTCAGACTTTTAATGGACGTAATTGGTGTGGAAAAATATAAGGCTTGCGCTACCTCTGCAATGCGGGAAGCGCGTAATGGGAAAAGTGTTATTGCAAAAATCCTTAAAGAATCGGGTATTCCCATTGAATTAATAAATGGCAAAGAAGAGGCATCTATAATTGCATCTACAGATCTGAAAAAACTTATTCAAACAGACCATTCCTACCTTTATATAGATGTGGGCGGGGGCAGTACAGAATTTACCTTATTTACTGAAGGGCGCATTAAAGAGTCAAAGTCTTTCAGGATAGGTACAGTGCGCCTGCTCAATAATATGGTGAAGGAAAATGTATGGGATGAGATTGAGACATGGATCAGGAAAAAAACAAAAGGCATATCACAAATATCAATAATTGGCTCCGGTGGTAATATCAATGAATTACATAAATTATCGGGGCGAAGGGAGGGGGAACCCCTTTCCCGTATTTGGCTGAATGCCCAATATAATTTTTTAAATAGTATGACTTATGAGGAACGTATTTATGAACTTGGTCTCAATCCGGACAGGGCAGACGTAATCATCCCGGCAACCCGAATATTTTTGTCTTCGGCAAAATGGAGCGGGGCAAGAAAAATACACGTCCCTAAAATTGGTCTTTCAGATGGCATTATAAAAACCTTATATTATGAAAAGGTATAAATTTAAAGTTACTTAATAGTTGGTAAATGTCACAAGGGAGCCCCATTGAAAACAGGTATGCACAAAGGCAGCCCGCTAGCCATGAATAGTTTCTTTTCTGCCTAGCTCTTTCATGATTTCTGCTTCATATTCCAAAAGTTCCTGCCACTTCTTATCCACTTCCTCCTTTTTGCCATATTTCCTTGCGAATTTCAGAAACATGGTATAATGCCCGGCCTCACTAACCATAAGGTTATGGTAAAAATCTGCCAGTTCCCTGTCCTGCAGTTCTTCTGAAAGCAACCTGAACCGCTCGCAACTTCTTGCCTCAATTAATGCAGCGTATAAGAGCCTATGAATCAGCTGTGTGACCCTGCTGCCTCCTTTCGGAAAAAATTTCAAAAGTTGAATGGCATATTCATCTTTGCGGTACCTTCCCAGGGTTTGACCGCGGGCAAGAATCTTGTCGTGCACCATTTTAAAATGAGCCATTTCCTCCCTTGATAAAGCTATCATCTCCTGGACAAGCTCAGGATATTCCGGAAAAGTAATAATCAATGAGATAGCAGTACTAGCTGCTTTTTGCTCGCAATAAGCGTGATCTGTCAGAATTTCATCAATATTTTTTTCTACGATATTTACCCAACGGGGATCAGTTGGCAGTTTTAGCCCTAACATAATTTAAATTTTTGCTAAATTAAAAAGAACCATTCAAACTTATAGAGAGTTTTATGGAACTATATGCACTTTTTAGTAGGGGAGGTTTGATGTTATCTTAATATATTTGTGTTACCAAAGGTTTTTCAATTGTTTAACTCCTAATTTATATTGTAATAAGAATATATGCAGCATTTGGATACTTGTTTACAGTTATCTAAAATACTAGAGGATAGTGTATCTGAAGAAACACATATCTGGATAGAGAACAGACTAGATTTAATTATTAAATCAAAATCGACCAAAGATCTATACCTCACGTACAGTTTAATTTCCGGAAAAATCGATCCTGCAAAAAACCCCATTATCTCGGGGATAAATCCGGAATTAAAAGATTATCTGATTGCTCAGAATGCAAAGTTGCTGCAAATCGCCAGGATTTACCTTCTTATAAGTGTACTGGAATCGGATAAGACCTATTTTTCAACTAAAGTGGCAAATCTTATTCAGGTTGCAGATACAGGTGAGCTGGCAACTTTTTTGAAATTTTTAATTCTTTTACCCAATGCCGAAGACTATAAACAGGTAGGAGTTGAAGCATTGCGAACAAATATTGGGACTATTTTTGAAGCCATAGCATTAAACAATCCGTATCCCTCTGAATATTTTAATGATCAGCAATGGAATCAGATGTATTTGAAAGCAGCATTTATGCAACTTAATTTGGCAGAGATTTTAGATGTTGAAAAGAGAGCCAACAGTGATTTGGCGAGAATTATTTCAGATTATGCCCACGAAAGATGGGCGGCTTCAAGGACTATCGACCCTATGTTCTGGCGTCCTGTTACCGGGTTTTTGAAAGGCGAATTATTGAAGGATATGGATCATTTGTTTAAGAGTAAAGATCAAATTGAAAACCTGGCGGCGGCACTTTGTTGTTTTTACTCCCGCGAACCGGAAGCAACCAAACTCTTGGATAAGTATCCTGATTTGATTGAAAAAGTTGCAAATAAGTCCGTCACCTGGGAAAATTTAATAAAATAAGCTATGGAAGATAAAATGATGATAATTGACCCGCATGTCCATATGACCTCCAGGACAACGGATGACTATGAAGCAATGGCAGCTGCTGGAATTGTGGCAATAATTGAGCCCTCTTTTTGGTTAGGCCAGCCGCGCACCCAGGTGGGGTCATTTCAGGATTACTATAGTAGTCTTGTGGGCTGGGAGCCTTTCAGAGCCAGTCAGTTTGGTATTAAACATTATTGTACAATTGGTTTGAATTCCAAAGAAGCCAATAATGAAGCCCTGGCCGAGCAGGTTATGGAGCTTCTGCCCTTATACCTTCATAAAGAAAATGTGGTTGCCATTGGCGAAATAGGTTATGACGATCAAACTCCGGCTGAGGATAAGTATTTCAGGGAACAGTTGGAATTGGCAAAACAACTGAATATGACCGTACAGGTTCACACCCCTCACAGAGATAAAAAGGCAGGAACCATAAGGAGTATGGAAGTATGTGTGGAGCATAAACTTGATCCCGGCAATGTCGTTATCGATCACAACAACGAGGAAACAGTTAAAGAAGTTTTAGACAGAGGATTTATCGCTGCTTTTACCATTTATCCCAAAACAAAAATGGGTAATGAACGCATGGTGGAAGTTGTGCGTAAATATGGGAGTTCAAATATCATAGTAGATAGTTCGGCTGATTGGGGCGTAAGCGACCCCCTGGCTGTTCCAAAAACAGCAGCTCTCATGTTCAAACGAGGTATAGCCCGTGAAGACGTTATAAAAACCTGTTATCAAAATGCCCTCGATGCATTTGGCAAAAACGGCAAGATGAAAGAATCGGACTGGTTAAATTCTAAAGGTATTAATCAATCAATACTTTTCAATGACAATAGTGTTTTAAGAGGACAGGAGCCCCGGGTAGATACAGATCAAATTAAATAAAATGAATGTTGTTCTACTGGGTTACGCAAAGCTCACAAGGCCTGCAAACTTACCTACCGCTATGGCCGATATTATGGCCGGTTCCAGTATATCGGGCTTTACTGTATTAATTATATCGGATACCTCTTTTAATGGCCCTATCTATTTGAGTTTAATCACTCTTATTTTTGCTTCAATTTTCCTATATGCCGGAGGTGTTGTTCTAAATGACGTATTTGATTATAAAATTGATCAGATAGAACGACCCGAAAGGCCTATTCCCAAAGGTGATGTATCTCTAAAGGGAGCTGCAATATTTGGTGCCGGTTTATTACTGTCAGGAATTATCTTAGCTTTTTACACCAATTACTTAAGTGGAATAATTGCCTTAATACTTGCTGTATCCATTTTGATTTATGATTCCGTATCGAAAAAAAATCAAATCCTGGGGCCTTTAAATA
>JAHEBI010000441.1 GCA_024642325.1 Eudoraea sp.
CCGTCTGGTGTCGGAAAAGACAACTTCCAACTATCAGCAGGAATTCAGGAAGATCTCTATGGACCTCTCAATGGTCAACTCTTTCGAGGAATGGGCAGATCTATACAAAAAGCTTATTTATTGGGACTTACAACTTGAAAAAATTGAAGATTCCGGGATGTTTGAAATTTTGGAATCGCAAAAAGTCGAAGCCAACAACCAGTTCGGGAAATTTATTGAAAAGAATTATGCCGACTGGTTTCGCGATGGCGATGGGCCGGTAATGTCAAATACCCTTTTCAAGGAATTAGTGCTCCCTGAACTTCAGGAAACACCTACACTCCTGGTGGTGATAGACAATTTGCGTTACGACCAGTGGTTTGCATTTGAAGACGTGTTGACCCCTTATTACAAGAAGAGCAAGGAAACGCCTTATTACAGTATACTGCCTACCGCAACCCAATATGCGCGAAACGCTATTTTCTCGGGCCTTATGCCCCTTGAGATGGAAAAAAAACACCCTGAATGGTGGAAGAACGACACAGATGAGGGGGGTAAGAATTTATTTGAAGACAAGTTCCTGGGTGAACAATTAAAACGGCTGGGGCTTGACATAAAATGGGAGTACCATAAAATAAGCAGCCTCAAACAAGGCAAGCATTTGTCCCAAAATTTTAGATCCCAAAAGAAGAATGATCTCACTGTTCTTGTGTATAATTTTGTGGACATGCTTTCACATTCCAAAACTGAAATGGATGTTATAAAAGAACTGGCATCTAACGATAAGGCATATCGCTCCTTAACCCATAGCTGGTTTAAGAATTCCCCACTTCTGGAGATAATTCAACAAGCCCAGAGCATGGGACTTAAACTAATAATTACCACTGATCATGGTACAATAAATGTAAAACAGCCTTCAAAAGTGATTGGAGACAAAGAGACCAGCCTGAACCTTCGTTATAAAACAGGCCGAAGTCTTACTTACAATGACAACGATGTGATAGAGGCTAAAGATCCCGCTAAGATATTTTTACCCAGTATTACCATGAGCAGTTCTTTTATTTTCGCAAAGAATGATTTATTTTTTGCCTATCCCAATAATTATAATCACTATGTGAGCTATTACAGAAATACGTATCAGCATGGTGGTGTTTCCCTGGAAGAAATGATTATCCCATTTGTGGTTCTGGATCCCAGATAAACTTAGGTTATGGTTTTAGTGCCGGCATCAGCGTCTACATGCCTTATGAATCTTATCTCCCATATTAGATAATTGCAACAGCAATGCACCAGATTATACTATTATTTTGCAATTTCTTCGGTAACTAAAAAAGTGATTTCGGACACTTTTATGTGGGTTTCGTCCTATTTGGTTCTCCATTTTTTTTAAATATGTACTTTATTTAAAATTAATGAATGTACAATTCGGAATATGGAGCGGCTATATTTTTAAAAATACTCTTCGATTATCATTAGTCAACCAACAATTATAGCAGCATTCTGTTTTGAATTTCAGATAAATAACGAATACTAACTTTAAAACAACCGAACAATGAGAAATGGAATTAAAATTTTAGTACTGTGCCTGTTGAGTTTTCAATTTGCAATGGCTCAAAGTATTACAACTCACCAATACCGCAGAGTGGCTCCCGAAAATATGCAGGAGTATCTAAAAAGAGAAACTACCTACTGGGCCAAATGGGCTGAAAAGGAAGTTACGAAAGGGAATTTGACTTTTTGGGCCATCTTACAGAAGGTTGGAGGAGTAAACCAGGATACCAGCCCTAATATATTGATTATAAACACCTATAAAAACATTGATCAAGGCGCAGACTGGGCAAGTATAGCCGAAATGTTTCCAGGTGTACAAATGGAAGCTATTGGTACAGGGGATATAAGCACCGATATGCATCATGTATTCCTTAGCGATCTTCCCAACCATATACGGGCAGCAACTACAACGAATGATGATTATAAATTTGTACGTATGATTTATCACGATACAAAAAATACAGCGCAGCACCTTGCTTTTGAAGCTGAAAAATGGAAACCTATGGTAGAACAGGCCATGAAGGAAGGTAAAACCACTATGAAAGGCTGGGGAAATCAGGCTATCATTTCTCCGGTTACTTCAACATTCAACTATGGCAGCTATTCTTATGATATATTTTCCTCTTTACAGGATGCCTTATCTCCTGCCTTTAGCAATGACTGGACCATGCCTGAAGGGTTTTGGGACGGTTTCCAGGAGAATTATAACAAACGTAATTCCAACGTTTACAGAGTAGTTGCGGGTGTCTCTGCTCCTTCCGAGTAAACATAGCTTTACAGAATAATAGTAAATGCAAAGCCTTGAATGTACATTCAGGGCTTTTTCAGAAATGCAAGTGGCGTTAACCCGACGCAGGGCATCCAATTTATAATTTAGCTTTGTCCGGGCTTTTAAAAAAAAGAATATTAATTATTAACTTAGGCACAACTGAATAAACAATCATTAAAAAATAATAACTTAATATTTAAAAGATGGGAAACATACAACTGACCGCAAGATTTTTAATACATGAAGGTAAAGAGGAAGAAT
>JAHEBI010000442.1 GCA_024642325.1 Eudoraea sp.
GAATATCCTTCCAAAGAAGCTTTTGAAACAGATATAAGGCGGAAAGAATTATTTGTTCTTGAATTGCAGGATATTCTTATAGGTTGCATAGCTATTACTCCACATATGGATGAAGAATATATTCCTGTTGAATGGCTGACTCCTAACGAAAATAACATTTATATTCACCGACTTGCCGTGGATCCCGAATACCAGGGAAAAGGCTATGCGCAGAAGTTAATGACCTTTGCAGAAAATTATGCGCGCGAAAATAGATATATATCTGTCCGTTTGGATACATTTAGTCAAAATACCCGGAATCAAACATTTTATGAACAAAGGGGATACCAAAAACTTGGTGACGTCTATTTCCCTAAACAAAGTGAATATCCCTTTTACTGCTATGAACTTGTTTTGTAATACATTCTATTTTTGAAAACAGTTGTAAGCCTCAAAACCATTAATAGTTTGGCTATTCCTGCTACCATAGCCGGCATAGCAGAACCTGTTTTGTCTATTACCGATACGGCTATAGTTGGAAACATACAAACATACGGTCTGGAGTCCCTGGCTGCTGTTGGGATCGTAGGTTCCTTTTTATCAATGCTAATATGGATTCTCGGGCAAACACGAAGTGCCATTTCGGCAATTATCTCCCAGTATTTAGGAGCAGGCAGAATCGAAGAGGTCAAGAATCTTCCTGCGCAGGCAATCTTTTTTAATGTTATGCTTAGCATTTTGCTCCTGCTTTCTACCATATTTATTGTTGAAGAGATTTTTGAATTATTAAATGCCTCCGGGAAAATATTAGAATTTTGTGTGGCTTATTACTCCATTCGTGTTTGGGGTTTTCCATTAACACTTTTCGTTTTTGCCGTAATGGGGATTTTCAGGGGATTACAAAACACATATTGGCCTATGCTCATAGCGATCACAGGAGCCCTGTTAAACATTGTGTTAGATTTTATTCTGGTTTATGGCATATCAGATATAATTCCTGCTTTTAATATAGAAGGTGCTGCATGGGCCAGTCTTATCTCCCAGGGGGTTATGGCTATTATGGCTTTTGTGCTTTTACGGCTAAAAACCAATATCAGGCTTATCCCCAGATTTCCCATACATGCAGAGTTAGGGCGCCTTGTTGTTATGAGTTTTAATCTGTTTATTCGCGCTGTTGCTCTCAATATTACCCTTATTCTTGCAGTAAGAGAAGCTGCCGCGCTAGGCGACAGATATATAGGAGCACATACCATAGCTATAAATCTATGGCTTTTTGCAGCTTTTTTTATTGATGGTTATGGTGCCGCAGGTAATATTATGGGGGGTAAATTGCTCGGAGCAAAAGATTACAAAGCTTTATGGAAATTGGCTAAAAAAATTGCCCTATATGGCGGAATGGTAAGTTTATTTTTAATGATTAACGGTTTTGTCTTTTACAAGCCTCTTGGGTCTCTCTTTTCTAAGGACCCTATTGTACTGGAGTCATTCTACTCCATTTTCTTTATCCTTATCCTGGGATTGCCAATGAATTCCATCGCCTTTGTTTTTGATGGTTTATTTAAGGGATTGGGCGAAATGAAATTCCTCAGAAATGTTTTATTGACGGCCACCTTTTTAGGATTTGTCCCTTTATTGCTTTTGAGTAACTATTTAAGTTTTGGTTTACAGGGAATATGGATTGCTCTCACCATGTGGATGGCAATTAGAGGTGGCGCCCTGGTATGGAAGTTCCGTGGAAAATTTCGCCCGCTATTACAAAAAGTTTAATTTTACAAATAAAACAGATGGGCACGAACAGACCCAATGGTAGTCTTTATACCAAAATTGAAAATAGAACTGCAACCATAGAATTTGGCCATCCCGCAAGTAATTCTTTTGTCAGGGAACTATTAGATCGATTAACTGACGAGATTATAAAAATTTCTTCCAATGAGGCAGTTTCTGTTGTGGTATTAAAATCTGAAGGAGATAGGGCGTTTTGTGCCGGCGCCTCCTTTGATGAATTGCTGGCCATTTCAAACCCTGATGAGGGGACCGCATTTTTTAGTGGTTTTGCCAATGTTATAAATGCTATGCGAGAATGTGTTCAACCCATAATAGGAAGGGTACAGGGCAAAGCGGTAGGCGGTGGAGTTGGACTAATCGCTGCTTGTGATTATGTTTTTGCCACCGAAGCCTCTGCGGTAAGGCTCTCCGAACTTTCTATCGGGATTGCGCCACTAGTAATTGCACCTGCGGTTCAACGCAAGATTGGGCTGGCAGGTTTTACCGAATTGACCTTATCCCCTGTCGAATGGAAAAACGCCTATTGGGCCCAGGAAAAAGGACTGTATTCCAAAGTTTTCAATTCTATAAAAGAAATGGACAAAGAGTTGGATTTTTTTATAGCATCTCTGGCATCTTATAATCCTGAAGCATTAAGGGCAATAAAAAAAGTTCTTTGGGAAGATACCCCTGCCTGGAACCATTTGTTGACCAGCAGGGCGGAAATTTCAGGTAAACTAGCCCTTCTGCCTGCAAGCAAGGCAAAGTTAAAAGACCTAAAGAAATAATCTGATGAAATTTTATGA
>JAHEBI010000443.1 GCA_024642325.1 Eudoraea sp.
GGGGAATGATTTCACGGTTAAAGATGGCTGGAGAATGTATCACGGACATACCATTCCCGGGTTTCCCTATCATCCGCACAGGGGATTTGAGACGGTTACCATTGTAAATAAAGGATTTTGTGATCATTCAGATTCATTAGGAGCTGCCGGTAGGTTCGGACAGGGTGATGTGCAATGGATGACCGCTGGCAGAGGCGTGCAACACTCTGAAATGTTTCCCTTGCTCAAAACAGACCAGGACAATACCTTAGAATTATTTCAGATTTGGATCAATTTACCAAAAGCAGATAAATTTGTTGACCCTCACTTTAAAATGCTCTGGCATGAGGATATCCCTTTGGTGAAGGTGAATAATACCACTGTAAAAGTAATTGCAGGTAGCTATGCCGGAACCCCGGCACCGGATCCCGCTCCAAATTCATGGGCCGCCAATACCGATAATGAAGTGGCTATATGGAATATCCATATGGATGAAAATGAAACATTTAGTTTGCCCCCCGCATCTGCTAATTTAAACCGTACACTTTATTTTTATGAAGGTGGTGAAGTGAAAATTAGCGGGCAGGTAATAAAACCAGATCATGCTGTGGAGCTTAAACCAGAAATAGAAGTAGTATTGGAAAATAGTAGTAAAAAATCACACTTTTTGTTATTACAGGGAAAACCCATAAACGAGCCGGTTGCCAAATACGGGCCTTTTGTGATGAATACTCAGCTGGAAATTCAGCAAGCCATGGAGGAATACAGGCTTACACAATTTGGTGGCTGGCCATGGCCTCACGCAGATCATGTGCATCCAAGGGAAAAAGGTAGATTTGCAAAATACCCCAACGGAGATATTGTAGAACGCGAATGATTTGTGATTAAGCCATTTACCCCAATTTATTTAAACTTATATTTTAATAGGGTGTTTTTATATTATTGTGCTTCAGCTAATAGAATATCCCGGGGCTAATAATCCCTCGGCTTCGCCAGGATGACGTTTCAGATATGCGGCAACAAAAGGACATAATGGGGCCATTTTAAACTCGCTTTCCTTAAGAAAATTGAGGGTTTTGGACACAATAATTCCTCCAAGACCGTTTCCTTCCAGAGAACCGGGCACTTCAGTATGGGTGAGGAATATAATATTGTTATTGGTCTGGATATATTCAATAAAGACTATTTCATCTCCTGGATGTAATTCAAATCTTTTCTTTTGACCTGAAACATTGTTAATAAGCGGCAGTAGATCCCACGCTTGGTCTTTCATGTTTTTTTTCTAAAAAAGATATGTTACCCTAAAAACCGGCAAAGGCTATCTTAACGCTCAAACCCTCTCAATCCTAGCTCCAATGGCCCTAAGACGGTTGTCAATATCCTCGTAACCCCTGTCTATTTGCTCAATGTTGTGTATGATTGAAGTTCCTTTAGCACATAAAGCTGCGATTAAAAGTGATACTCCGGCTCTTATATCGGGAGAAACCATGGTAGTAGCTTTTAAAGTGGACTTAAAGTCGTGGCCAATCACGGTGGCTCTGTGAGGATCACAAAGAATAATTTTGGCCCCCATATCTATTAACTTATCTACAAAAAACAAGCGGCTTTCAAACATTTTCTGATGGATCAGGACTTCGCCCTTAGCCTGCGTTGAAATAACAAGGATAATACTTAACAAATCAGGGGTAAGCCCTGGCCATGGTGCATCTGAAATAGTTAAAATTGACCCGTCAATATAGTTGTGGATTTTATAACCATCTGTATGTTCAGGAATATAAATATCGTCCCCCCGTTTTTCCAGCGATATGCCCAGTTTTCTGAAGACCGATGGGATCTGGCCAAGGTCGTCCCAGCTCACATTCTTTATGGTTAGTTCACTTTTAGTCATTGCCGCCAAGCCTATCCAGCTGCCTATTTCTATCATGTCCGGCAACATAGTATGTTCTGTGCCTTTCAAATTCGTGACGCCATCTATTTCCAACAAATTAGATCCTATGCCGGAAATCTTCGCTCCCATCCGGTTCAGCATCTTACACAATTGCTGCAAATAGGGTTCGCAGGCTGCATTGTAAATAGTTGTTTTTCCTTCGGCCAATACTGCTGCCATAACAATGTTGGCAGTCCCTGTAACCGATGCCTCATCTAAAAGCATGTAAGTGCCTTTTAGTTTTTTAGCTTCCACCCCATAAAAGTGCTCCTCTTTATTATATCGGAATTTTGCACCCAGCTTGATAAAACCTTCAAAATGTGTATCCAGTCTTCGCCGGCCAATTTTATCACCTCCAGGTTTAGGAATATATCCCTTTCCGTATCTGGCTAATAATGGGCCAACCAGCATTATTGAACCCCTTAATCCCCTTCCATCCGATTTAAATTGTTCAGACTGGAGATAGGATAAATTAATGTCATCTGCTTTAAAGGAATAAGTACCTTTCCCCTTTTTCTGAATTTTTACACCAAGGTCTTCCAGTAAGGAAATTAGTTTGTTGACATCAAGAATATCCGGAATGTTACGAATAACTAATTCATCTGGTGTGAGCAACACCGCGCAAAGTATC
>JAHEBI010000062.1 GCA_024642325.1 Eudoraea sp.
AAGACCACTTTAGACAAAAGTTTAGAGAAAATAAAAATCCCTACTTTAAGTATTCAATTTTTAGTAGAAAATGCTATCAAACATGGAATCGATAAGTCTATTAAAGGAGGTATAATTTCTTTAGACATAACTAAAGCAGATAATAAAATAATCATAAAAGTTCTAAATTCTGGTACGTTGACTTCTAAAAACTCTAAAGGGGTTGGACTTAAGAATTTGAGAGAACGATTAGCACTTCAATACAAGACAGAAGCATCTTTTCATCTAAAAGAATTGGATGCAAATACTGTAGAGGCTAGGATAACTCTACCTTTTTAAACCAATGAAGACATTTAAAACCATTATTGTAGACGATGAGCGTTTAGCTAGAGAAGAAGTGAAACGTGCTTTAAGACCTCATAAAGAATTTCAGGTAGTCGGAGAAGCATCTAATGTAGATGAAGCGATTCAAATTATTGAAGCCGAAGAACCTGATGTTATTTTTCTAGACATTCATATGCCAGAAAAATCAGGGTTTGATTTGTTAGAAGAGCTGGGCGCAGTTCCAGAAGTGGTATTTACTACAGCTTATGATCAGTATGCGGTAAAAGCTTTCGAATTGAATGCTTTAGATTACCTAGTAAAACCTCTACGTGAAGAGCGTTTTGTTAAAACCATAGAGAAGGTAAAACAAGAACTCATAAATAAAAGCAAAGCAACTCCAGATGTTTTGCCTATGCATCGTAAGATTTTTATTAAAGATGGTGAGGATTGTTATTTTATTCCACTGTCCGACATTCATTATATAGAATCTTTGGAGAATTATGCGCGATTGTATTTTGGAGACCAAAAGGCTATGATTAAACGCTCGTTAAATCTTTTAGAGGAAAAGTTAGATCCTACGGTATTTTTTAGAGCGAATAGAAGTCAGATAATCAATACACATTACATTCAAGAGATTCATCCGCATTTTAATAATAGGTTGCAAATTAAACTCACTTCAGGAGAAACTATAGATGTGTCTAGCCGTCAGTCTGTTAAGTTTAAAAATTGGAATAGTCTGTAAGGGTAAAATGCCCCATTTATTTACGTTCAATGACGTTATGTTACGCTCCTGTACTTTTTGTTTTTTGAGACAGTTAACTGCCCTTAATTTGTGTCATAAATCATTAAAAACTACTATTATGAAAATTATTACCGTTCTAAATTACATTCCAAAATTAATATTGATTTTAGTACTATCGTTTTTGGCATCTTGCAAGAGCAATCAGGTAGCAACCGTGACTAAACAACCTGTAATATCAGATTATACCCTAGGCGAGAAGTGGGTGTGGAAATACAAAGGCGTTACTGATGAAGGCGAAGTACGATCGGATGGAACCGACACCAGAAGAATTGTTGATTTTAATGGTGCATTGGGAATGACTATAGGAAAGGATTCCGTTTTGGTGTCTGACATTGTAAAGCCTGAAGAAAGTGACACACCACGATATAAATGGCCTTTGGAAGTCGGTAAAACATGGACCTATGAAAAAGATTGGACCAGTCAAGATGGTACTACCGGAAAACAAAGTCAGGATGTAGAAGTGCTATCCTTTAATGAAGAAACAGTGGGAGCAGGAACATTTATGGCTTACACCATAGAATACAAGGGAACCGTTTCAAATTCAAGAGGCTATAGTGCCAAAACGGATGAAGTATGGTTGTATGCTCCAGAAATAAAGAATTTTATAAGAATGACCCAAGTGCAAGACGGTTTTTCCTATACCGAGGAATTAATTGAATATTCAAAATAGCGCAATCAATAAAATGAAATCATTTAAACTATTTAAGGTCGCATTTTTCCTGCTGTTAGCAGGGTTGGTTTCTTGTAATTCCATAACTGACGTACGGCAAGAGCCCAGAACCGTGAGCAGAGATGGCAAAGCCTATTTGGTACAGGATTCTGTGTTAATCACAACTAGAGACGGTGCGAAAGTATCTGCCCTAATTGTTAGGAGTAAAGCTGAAACGAAACCACAACCAGCCATACTATTCCATACCATATATACCCGTACAGATGACATCAACAGAGCTTATGAAGCAGCTGATAAAGGCTATGTTGGAGTTGTATCGTATACACGAGGTAAAAACTTAAGTCCAGATGAAATAAATCCCTACGTCCATGAAGGCAATGATGTTTACGACGTAATTGATTGGATTACAGAGCAGGAGTGGAGCAATGAAGAAGTTGGAATGTATGGTGGAAGTTATGTAGGTTTTGTACAGTGGTCTTCTATGAAAGAAAAAGTACATCCTGCTTTAAAAACTATAGTGCCTTCTGTTGCAGCAGCTCCAGGTATTGCAGAACCTATGGAAAACGGAGTCTATTTTAACTTTCACTATCCTTGGTGGCATTATGTAACCAATAACAAAACGTTAGATACGGTTTCTTATTACAATGGAAAACGCTGGAATGGTCTGTATTTCGACTGGTATAAAAGAGGAGTCGCTTACAAGAATTTAGATAGTTTAGATGGGACACCAAACCCTGGGTTCAATCAAAAATTAGAACATCCAACCTTTGATGATTATTGGAAAAGTATGACGCTATATAAAGAAGATTTTTCTAAAATCAATATTCCTGTTTTAAGTACTACTGGATATTATGATGGTGGACAGTTTGGATCAATTCACTATTTAAAATCGCATTATCAATTCAATAAAAATGCAGAACACTATCTAATGATTGGTCCGTATTCACATTTTGGAGCGCAAGAACTTCCTGAAAATAACATTTTGGGTTATACCATTGATTCAGCAGCACAGATAAACATTAAAAACTTAATCTATGATTGGTTCGATTACATTTTCAAAGAAGCTAAAAAACCTGCTTTAATAAAGGATAAAATCAATTATCAAGTGATGGGTGCCAATACTTGGAAACATGCACCATCATTAGATAAAATAGCTGCTGACACATTAAAGTTATATCTTAGTAAAGAACGTTCTGATGTGATGTTTAAATCTACCTATAACACAGGAAATCTGGGAATCAATGAACACTTTAGATTGTCTAATAATTCAGATGCAACTGCTTATTTAGAACAGGAAATTGACTTCTCTGATCGCAGTCAGTTCTCTTGGAATTTAAGCGGTAACCGTGACATTGTATCAGAAACATTAACAATTGGACAAGGATTCTCTTTTGCCACAGAACCTTTTGAAGAAGATATTGAACTTAGTGGATCTGTAAGTGGAATATTGAACGTGTCCATCAATAAAAAAGATTTTGACTGTAATGTTTTAGTCTACGAGCAAACAGCAGATGGAACCTTTTTTAACTTAACAATACCATTTACAACGAGGGCAAGTATGTCTAGGGATATAGAAAAACGAAACTTACTGACGCCAAACATAAAGACCGCAATTCCTATTCGTAATTTTAGAATGACCAGTAAAAGAATAAAAAAAGGAAGTAGAATTGTCGTTGTGGTAAATGGAATTAAACATCCTTTCAATCAAATAAACTATGGAACAGGTAAAGATGTGAGTGAAGAAACTATCCTAGATGCTGCAGAACCTCTTAAAATAAAATGGTATACTGATAGCTATATTCATTTTCCGGTTAATATGTTAAATAAATCTTGATTAAACTGGGCCTCATAAAACTTTGGCTAAAACAATAGGTGAGCGGAGCGACCATATTTTAGAGGTTTAGTTACTAATATTTTTGGTTTTTCTAAATATTAAAACAGGTTCTTTACAGTCATAGTTAGTTACAATGTTTCCTAAAATATAGCGAATGAGTCGTTAATTGTTTCCAATATTATATGCAGCCTTGATTTTTTTGTTTCTTTTGTTTCAAGACAAAAGATAATTGAAACCTTAAGAAAGTTCTACAGTTTAATTTCTATTTTACATAATATTAGAAGTTACAATTAAAAGAATATGCTAATGGAAGTGAGAATAAAGCAAGTGTATAGAAATTTTTAAGCAAGGAATTGAGCTATGGAAAATTTTGTACTGTTGTGTAATGCTGACGAGAAGTTTCTGAAAACTTTTTACAACGAGAATTTCAATTACAGACGAATTATAAATACGAAGCTAAAAGCTTTTGCTTTTTTTGCCGTTGGCAAGCGATGGATAATTATTCGCCAAATTTCAATTTTATAATTTGGAGCTCATTTGGTTGATTGAATTTATCAGCGAGATGCAGCGATGACCTGGAATGTTTAATTCATGAGAATCGTATGAATTGAAAAGACTTAGATTCTAAGGAACTATTTAATATAGTACGGAATTATGGCTTTCGAATGAATTACCTTTAAGAGTATAGCGTGTAGTTTCCTTTGACATAAAATCGGGACCGTTATGTGCCTGACGGCACAGAACCGATTTTATGTACAAATAGCAGAGCTATACGGCAACTTTACACATATACATTTGAACCATAATTTATATTATGTAAAATAGAATATACTTCCCCTATGACCAAATAAGAAATATTCTGATTATTAACGTCCTTTTTTTACCTCTCACCGATTATTTTATTTATATTTTTAAAATTATGAACTGCTTTCTTTAGCTTTACCGCCCAGATATTAACCTAAAAAAATATCAAAATGAAAAAAGCCCCTTTTTTAATACTTTTGCTAATGTTCTTTTTTCTTTCAAGTTGCGGAAGCGAAGATAATATAGAACCTGCCGCCGTAAATGAGATCATTTTAGATCAGATAGAATATCAATTGACCGCTATAAACGGCTCAGGTGTTACCGGGGTCGCAACATTTACCAGAGATAGTAACTTCAATACTACCATATTAATTAAGCTGGATAACACCACTACAGATGAACATCCCGCCTATATCCGTTTTAATAGTGCCTCCGAAGGTGGCGAGGTGGCCATAACCCTTACGGTTTGTACGTGTGCCGAAGGAACCACTATTGTGACCAAACTGGACGATGGAACCCCTATTGACTTTGACGGGCTTCTAAAACTGGATGGCCATGTAAGTATCCAGGAAAGCAGTGTCAACCCTGATGTGGTCATTGCTCTTGCGGATATCGGTAGCAACGCTAAATAATTATAGATTTACTCGTTTAAAAACCAAAACGATCCCTGACTCCAAAAAGGTCAGGGATTTTTTTTATGCCAAATAGAATATATTTCTTTCACCTATTAAATAGGCCATACCATTTCCCATAGGCGCCTTTTAAACACAACTCATCGAAATATCTGTTTGTAATATTAAAATTACCAATTGTTTTCTTTAATTTTGTTTAAGAAAATAACTATTAAAAAAAGAAAATGAAAATAGCCCCTTTCTTATTTCTATTTTTTGCCATAGCAATTCTTTCAAGTTGTAGTGGCGATAATAATATAGAGCCCACAGGAATAAATGAAATAATTGTAGATCAAATCGATTATGCATTAATTTCGGTAAATGGATCCGGCATTACCGGAAAAGCTAGCTTAACAAGAGATAGCAACGATAATACCACCATACTGATTGAGCTTTTTAATACAACTACTGTGGAACACCCTGCTTTTGTCCGCTTTAACACCGCGGCTGAAGGCGGCCCTATAGCAATCACTTTGGAAGTATGTGAATGCTCTGTAGGCACAACTGTAGTGACAAAACTCGATGATGGTACGCCAATTGATTTTGATAAGCTTTTAAATATGGATGGACATGTAAGTATCCAGGAAAGCAGTGAAAACCCTGATGTTGTTGTTGCGGTTGCAGATATAGGTATCAACGCAAATTAATAATTCCATACAGCATATAAATATTCCCTGACCTTTTTCAAAAGTCAGGGATTTTTTGTGAAGCCTACCTTCAATGATGAGTACTTAAGAGAATGAAGAACAGCTGAGATAAAATTAAAGGTTTCTTTCCTTAAATTTTTGGTGTTTGTAGCTGATATTCAGCAATAGTCCCCCAATGATCATTCCCATCCCCACAAAACTCCAGATAGAATAAGCCTCCCCTAAAAAAACCACCCCCACGATTACCGCAAAAAAGACTTCGAGATATTTTAAGGGTGCAATTAGATTTGTTTCGCCCATCTGAAATGCTTTTGTCATGAAAAGTTGGCCAAAATAACCAAAAACACCAAGGCTCAATAACAACAGCCAATCAATTCCTGCAGGCGTATTCCAATCGAAAATGGCTCCCACACCTCCTATGATCGCAGCGATACACATAAAATAGTTTACTATAACCACGGGATGCTCCCTATTCCCAATCCTGCGAATGATAATATACACCATTCCGCTAAAAACTGCGGATACAAGCACCAATACCAGACCAACAACCGAAACTGACTGGTCCAGCCCTTTTAGCACCAATACCCCTAAAAAAGAGGTCAGAAAAAACAGCCATTGTATGGGTTTTACATCTTCTCTGAGCAATAAAATAGCGAAAATAGCTGCAAAAATAGGAGCAATATAGCGCAAGGCCACAGCGGAACCCAGAGGTATATAATGCAGGGCCATAAAAAATAAAACCATTGAAGTAGATCCCACTAAACCTCTTATAACCAATAATTTACGATGTGTTCCCAAAAAAGGAACTCCTCTGCTTAGCAAAAACCCAAAAGTAAAGAATAAAGAACCCAGAGACCTGAAAAAAACCAATTGATAAGCACTGTATAAAGTGAGGAATTTTAATAGCCCGTTCATGGCTGTAAAGGCCAGGGTGCTCAGCAGCATGTAATAAATGGCCTTTTTAAGTTCCATCAATGAATTTTAATTGCTAAAGGCAAAGATACTATAAGTGGATATGTCCCTTCACTAAATTCTGTGTCGCAAAACAGAGAAAGGCATGGTTAGAATTGCTCTACCAGAATATAGGCGGTTTTTATGGTACTTATGTCTTTGGCAACATCTGTCCAGGCAAAATAGACTTTATCCTTTACCAATTCCATTTGAGGGAATCCCGTTTTGCGCGACCCATCCATTTCAGCAATTATTTTATAATCAGATTTTTTACCTGTACTTGCTATTTTTAATGCCTTTAATTGTGCCCCAATATCTTTAGACTCCATCCAGCTTACTATTGCAGTATCAGCGTCCAGCAATAGAACATCTACCCTTCCAATGGCATTGACTTCAGCTACCGCTATTGGGCTGCCAAAATGCTCTCCGCCATCATTTGAAAATACCAGATTCACTTTAGGCACATCTCCGGCAGCAGTAAACCAGGCTACTGCCAGATTATTTCCCCAACTTGCCACCTTTGGGCCGTTTACCGGACATCCTTTTATAAGCCAGTTATCCTGATATATAGATTTAGGGGCTGTCCATTTGCCCCCAACCCATCTTACTATACTCATATCCCTTATTTCCTCCTCAGAACGGTCTCTATAAATCACTATCGGGCCGTTCTTGGTAATTGCTGCTGTGGTCTGACAACAATCGCAGGTCCGGTTATCCAAAATAGTATCCATACTGACTTTCCCTTTTGCTGAAACTATGGCTGCCCGGACAGACATGGCGCCCCGGGACCCGTCCTTATTTTCTATGGTATTGCGTCCATCCAGCCAGGTTACAAAAAAGGAACTGTCCTTATATGGCACAGCAGATAAAAATCCGTGTTCAGTGGGTGTGCCATCCGTATGCAAAGGCATATCTGTCTTCCAATTTGTGGATAAAGCCGGAAGCACGTTTAGTTTTACATCATAGGAATAAGTACCCGATGCTGATTTCTTAAGGACATGAGACAACAGATTGCCTTTATTCTCGGCAATCATCGGAAAATCGGCCCAATTCACAAACCAATCATCGCCCTGGAGAATTTCCCGGGAAGCCTGCCATTTTCCTTCCTTCATTTCCGCATAACGTAAACTAGTCAAGGTATCCCCGCTATTTTCTACCCATGACATCAGCGTCTTCTCTTCATTCGAAAATAAATAAGGGAGTGAACTGTTTTTTCCGGCCGGGGCATCGACATAATTTACCTCTTCCAATAAATTTTTCCCCGGTTGGGCACAGGAAGTCAGGCAAAGTATTAAAACGACCGGCCAGTAAGCAGAATAGTTTTGCATTTAATGAGTATCTTTTAATTTTTGTATCACTTCCGGGGCATCCCAGGTTACGCCACCCACAATTTTTTCAACCTTCTCCCCTTCTTCGTTATAAATAAAAGTAGTTGGAAGGCTGTTAATTTCTTGCTCCCCCCAGGAGCCACTGTATTTAACAAACTTAAAATCAAAACCTCGTTTCTCCTTAAAGGCTTTAATAGTTGCTAAAGACTGGTCTGAAGCCAGTAAAAAGATGTAGTTTTCTTTTTCCAAAATAGCCTGGGACCGGAGCATGGATGACATCTCTTCTATACAAGGCCTGCACCAGGTGGCCCAATAATTAAGAAGTACTTTCTTTCCCTTATAATCGGCAATCGTGATCGGATTACCTTCCAAATCTTCAAATTGGATTTCTTTTTTGGTCATTTGCTCAGTCACAATGCCTTTTTTATTGACTGCCCCTTCATCCTTAACAACTGGTTTACAGGTTATTAAAAATAGTAGCAGGATGGCGTATACAGAAAATGATAGTCTCATAAATCTCAATTATATCAGCCGAAAGTAAAGAAAATAATGAGTATAAAGAAAGGTTTTCATCAAAAAGCAATCCCGTGAAATTACTCTTCAAGCTCTTCAAATTTGTTGTTTGCCAGTAGGATTTTGGAAAGTTTTTTGGAACCATTACTCTTATACAAGTCACGTATGAGTTTTTGCCTTTTGTTTTCGGAAATGTCCAGGGAATCAATCATAGTCCTCATCAAAAGTATTTCTTTGCGGTGAGCTTCCTCCGCAGTAAGATAATCCGGTTCAAATTGAAACAGCTTTGGGCCTTCTTCCTCCTCTAACTGTTTTCTTGCCTCTTTTTGCGGTGTATATTGCGCATAGCTAGTCTTAGCCAAAAACAGAATACCCATGAAAAGAGCCGTCCTAAGTAATTTTTTCATGTTTCCAAAATGTGATCAATCTCAATTTACAAAAAACTCTTATATAACATTCATTTCACCAGACAAAAGGCCTCCTTTTAGGTTGTTCACTTTATTTAAGCTACCCTTGTCCAGGGTAATTCATGATTTATGAGTATCTTGATTTTGCAACAACCTTTACTTTCCAATGAAAAACCTTACTACCTTAATTATTATGGTATGCTGTTCCTTTTCATATGCTCAGGATTATATAGATATTGGCAAGTTTTTTATAAGTACCACCCCTCAAAATGCCTTTAACCAGGAAAATGCAGGAACAACCGCTATTCAAGAGTTTGGTTTTCAAGTGGATGTTCCTATAGTACTCGACAGTACAAATGCTATTTTAATTGGTGGTTTTGCAAAC
>JAHEBI010000063.1 GCA_024642325.1 Eudoraea sp.
CTAAAATCTGCCAATCAAATGCTTATGATTCTCCAAATACATCCTCTCCCATAAGTCCTGTCACTATATCTTGTTAAATATAGCATATTTATTTTGTAAAACCCCAATTAATTAATAGTCGGGAAGGGATGAGCTGATCTTAAGGTCTTGGGGTTTTATACAGCTTTTTGAATTACTTCAAACACCTTGGCGCCTTCACATTTTAAGGTTTTGGATGGGTATTTAAGGAGTAAGGCATAATCATGTGTAGCCATTAGAATGGTTCTTCCCGCCTTATTAATTTCCTGTAGTACTTTCATGACTTCAACACTTGTCTGGGGATCCAGGTTACCTGTTGGTTCATCGGCCAGAATAATTTCCGGATCATTTAATAATGCCCTTGCTATGGCAATCCGCTGCTGTTCCCCGCCGGACAACTCGTGAGGAAATTTAAAACCTTTGGTCTTCATGCCCACCTTATTAAGTACTTCTTCAATTTTCGTATCCATTTTTTCAGGATCTTTCCAGCCGGTTGCCTTGAGGACAAACATTAGGTTCTTATTGATATTTCTGTCCGGCAGCAATTTAAAATCCTGAAAAACAATGCCCAGTTTTCGCCTTAAGAAAGGAATATCCTTTTCTTCCAGAGTTTTTAGATTAAATCCTACAATTTGTCCATGTCCCTCTAAAAGTGGAATATCGGCATAAAGCATTTTCATAAAACTACTTTTTCCACTTCCTGTTTTTCCAATAAGATATACAAACTCCCCTTTTTTTACCTCGAGAGTAATATCGTTGAGTACCATATTCTCATTTTGGAAAACGGCTACATCTTTTAGAGTCAGTATGCTTTCAGTCATAATTAAAATGTTGATATAAAAGTAATAAGTTCCTTGTTAATTCACGGTTAGAACCGGTAAAAATCTATTATTTAGTTGTTGAATATACTTCAAAACACTATTTGACGTTATTATGGGAAATTACGGTACTTCTTAACAGCTAGAGAACATTATGCGAAAGAAAAAAACCGCGCTACTTCTGTATTTCATTGGGATTGCTATTTCTGGGTATACCCAGGAATCAAAAATTTATACCCATACTCAAAAGCAGTACCAGGATGCGCTGGAACTGTATAACAACAAACAATATCAGGCTGCTCAGACCATTTTTGAAAAAGTGCAAACGAGTACCAGGGATTTTGAGACGGAAGCCAATAGCGCATATTATGTAGCCAACGCCGGAGTGAGATTAAATCAGCTTGGCGCAGATAAATTAATGGAGGATTTTGTAGCTAACTACCCAACTTCTACAAAAAGAAATTCCGCATTTATGGATGTGGCCGACTATTATTTCGAAAACGGCAAGTATCCATATGCCCTGAAGTGGTATAAAAAGGTAGACCAAAATTCCATGTCGGCTGAGGAAAAAGATCGGTTTAATTTTAACATGGGCTATTCCTTGTTTAGTTCCAACGACCCAAAAGAAGCAGAGCGTTATTTGAGCAAGGTAACCACATCATCCACCTATGGATCCCAGGCAAAATATTACCTGGGGTATATTGCTTATCAGCAGGATGATTATGAAGGAGCAAATGAGCGTTTTGATCAGATTGCAGATCAGGAATTGTTAAGTGATAAGCTTTCTTATTATCAGGCGGATATGAATTTCAAGCTGGGTAAATTTGAAGAGGCAATTGAACTGGCCAGGTCACAACTGGCCAAATCCGACAGACAGGAAGTATCTGAGCTAAACAAAATAATTGGGGAGAGTTATTTCAATTTAAAACAATATGCAAACGCCATTCCTTATTTGGAAGCCTATGAGGGAACACGGGGAAAATGGAGCAATACAGATCACTATTTGTTGGGTTACTGTTACTATAAACAGGAAGATTACGCTAATGCTATCAACGAATTCAATAAAATCATTGAGGGTAACAACGGGGTTGCCCAAAATGCCTATTATCATTTGGCGGAGTGTTATTTAGAACTCGATAAAAAACAGGAAGCTTTAAATGCCTTTAGAAATGCTTCCCAAATGGAATTTAATACGGATATTCAAAAAGATGCCTATCTGAATTATGCCCGTTTGAGTTATGAAATCGGGAATCCTTATGAACCGGCTCCCAAGGTGTTGTCTACCTACCTGGAAACCTATCCTAACGATCCCCATTCCAAGGAAATCCAGGAATTATTGGTCGATTCTTATATTACCTCCAAAAACTTTAAGGGTGCACTGGAGCTGCTCGAGGAAAATAGCAGTTTCGCCAGTAAAGCAACTTATCAGAAAGTAGCTTTCTATCGTGGTGTTGAATTGTTTATTGAAACAGATTATGCCGGAGCAGATGATTTATTTGCTAAATCCCTCAACAACGCACCTGATGAACTATTCAAGGCAAGGGCCAGATATTGGAAGGCGGAATCTCAATATATGCTAAATGCTTTTGAGGATGCACTGTCAGATTACACACAATTCAAAAATAATCCTGCAGCCCCGCGAACTGAAGAAATCCAGGACCTCAATTATAACCTGGGGTATACCTATTTTAAACTTAAAGATTATAACAACGCAATTACTTATTTCCAGGCCTATGCCGATGGTGCTAAGGATGATGATAAAAAAAACGATGCCAATGTAAGGCTTGGCGATTGTTTTTTTGTTACCAGCAAATACTCGCCGGCTATTGAATCCTATAACAAAGTTTTGCAGTCCGGCAGCCCTGAAAAGGATTATGCGGCATTCCAAAAAGCGATCAGTTATGGTTTTATCGATAAGAGCGACACAAAAATTGAGGAACTCAATGGTTTTATTTCAAGGTATCCTCAATCAAGTTTAAAGGATGATGCATTATTTGAACTGGGCAATTCATACATTAAAGAAAACCAGGAGCAAATTGGTCTTGAAACCTATGATAAACTCATCAAAGATTATCCCGGAAGCACTTTAGTCCCGAGGGCATTACTCAGACAGGGACTGGTGTTTTATAATTCCAATAAAAATGACCTGGCTTTAAGCAAGTTTAAAACGGTTGTTCGTGATTATCCAAATTCTCAGGAAGCAATCCAGGCCGTAACAACAGCAAAACTCATTTATGTGGACACAGGACAGGTAAGTGAATACGCCAGATGGGTAGAAGGATTGGATTTTGTTGAAGTATCTGACACCGAACTGGATAATGCCAGTTATGAATCAGCTGAGAAACAAAACCTACAGGGAAAAAAAGATGCCGCAATCAAAGGATATGAAAACTATATAAGGGAATTCCCAAATGGGCTACATACTATAAATGCTAATTTCAACCTTGCCCAATTATATTTTGCGAAAGGTGAAAAAGACCGGGCTCTTGCTGGATATACGTATGTCGCCAACAGTGGGGCAAGTGAATATTCGGAACAGTCCCTAACCAGAGTCTGTGAGATATATATTGGAAATCAAAACTATACTTCGGCACTTCCCTTCCTTCAGAGATTGGAATCCATAGCAGATATTCAACAAAATAGAACATTTGCCCAGTCTAATTTGATGAAAGGGTATTATGAACAAAAGAATTATGACCAAACCTTAGCTTACGCGGAAAAAGTCCTGTCAACAGAAAATATTGACGATAGAATTATAAGCGATGCACAGATAATGATAGCCAGATCGGCTATTGCCACGGGTAACGAAAAGAGAGCGGAGCAGGCTTATTCCGAGGTTTTGAAAATTGCGAGCGGGGGATTGGCAGCAGAGGCTTTGTATTATGATGCCTATTTTAAACAAAAGGCAGGCTCTTTTGAGGCTTCCAATAATTCGGTTCAAAAATTGGCGAGAGACTATGCTGCTTATAAGGAATGGGGTGGTAAAGGCCTTATAATTATGGCTAAGAACTATTATGCCCTGGATGATTCCTATCAGGCAACGTATATTCTGGAAAGTGTAATTGCAAATTTTGGTGATTATGAACAGATTGTTGCTGAAGCAGAAGGGGAATTAGCAGCGATAAAATCGAAGGAAGCACAACGCAATTCATCAATTATTCCGGAAGGAAATTAACTAGTGGAGAATACAGTATGTATAGGGAACTAAAAATTATAATAATTGCATTTATATGTTCGGTACAATTCCTGTCAGCGCAGGATGAGAAGGACATTGGAACGGAAACGGTTACGGTGGTAAGACCCTATTCACCAGCCGTTTCAGACGCCTTTAAGGTAAAATCAATACCAAATCTCAATGATTCTATAGTGCTGCAAAAAAAGAAAATCGATTACAGTATTTTCTCCGTACCGGTAGCATCTACTTTTACACCTGCCAAAGGGAAGGCCTCGGTTGTGCAAAAAGCCAAAACTGAAAAGCTATATAATTCCTTTGCATCTGTCAGTGTTGGAAATTTTGGTAATGCCATTGCAGATTTTTATACCAGCAGGGACATAGACAGGGGAAACAAAAGAGTAGATTTCGGATTAAATCATCATTCCTCACGTGGAGAACTGGAGGGAGTGCTGCTCGATAATGATTTTTACAACACAAAATTGAATGCCTCATATATACAAAAAGAAAGAGATATGAACTGGCGTTCGGATATCGGATTTCAACATCAGAAATACAATTGGTATGGCCTTCCTGAAGGGGTTTTTGATGAAGCAACAATTAATACCATTAATGAAGGTCAGAATTATTTTAACCTGGAAGCCGGTGCCCAGCTAAAGATGGATGAATCTGTTTTTGAAGGAGGTGAAGTCTTGTATCGCAGATTTTGGGATGCTGCAGCTTCCGGTGAGAATAGATTTTTGATCAAGCCCAAATTTCAGTTTCCGGTCTCGACAGAATTGGTGACTTTGCAAGTGAATTTTGATTATGTAGGTGGAAGTTTTAAGAATGCCAGTATAAATAGCTCAACAAATACATTAGGTATAACTTACGGTCAGCTGCAGTTTGGTGCAACCCCCAGTTTGGCAATATCCGGGGAGAAATATACTATAGAATTAGGTGCTTCACTGGTATATGGAATGGATACTGAGCTGAGTGACAGCAATTTTTATATTTATCCGGAAATAAGGGCATCCTATAGATTGTTAGATGATACCGTTATTGCCTATGGGGGAGTGGAAGGCGGATTAGAACAAAATTCCTATTATGGTTTTGTGGGTGAAAATCCATTTGTCTCACCTACTTTGACTATTCTTCCCACAGACAGGCAGTACGATGCCTTTCTGGGGGTTAAAGGACAACTAATATCCAATCTGAGTTATAATATCAGAGGATTCTATAAAGCAGAAAACAGAAAACCCCTTTATAAACTAAATCCGCTAAATAGTTTTAGGGATGATGAAAAGGGATATTATTTTGGAAATTCATTCGAAGTTTTTTACGATGATATTAAAACCATTGGATTGTTTGCGGAATTAAATGTGGATATAAACAGGGAATTCACGCTTGGGGTAAATGCAGAACTCTTTGATTACAATACGGAGACTAATAATCCGGCATGGAACCTTCCCGATGTTAAAGGCTCATTATTTTTGGATTATCAGATTGGTGATAAATGGTATCTAGGGGCTAATCTGTTTTATGTTGGTGAGCGCCGGGACCTGAGTGCAGAGGTTGTAGAAAATGTGCTGCCGGCAGATTTTCCTTCCACAGTAATTACTTTAGATAGTTTTTTTGATGCAAATGCCCATGTGGGATATCATTTTAACGAACATCTTTCCATTTTCGCAAAAGCAAATAATCTTGCAAATAATGCGTATCAGCGCTGGGCTAATTTTAGAGTACAGACTTTCCAGGTGTTGATTGGTGCCTCCTACAAGTTTGATTTCTGAATAAATTTGTGAACAGTAAGTTTAAAATTTGCTCAATCATCTGTAAAAGAGACTGTTAAACGGCATTAACTTCACGCTTAAAGATTAATTCCTATTTTAGGAGCAATATTGTCCCTTATTATTTTGTTTGCAAAGTATACATACAGCTTAATACTTATCTGCTTTTGCGGTATTACAACTCTGCCATCTCAAAACCTCATTCAAAACCCCAGTTTTGAAGAATATGTTGCCTGCCCGGTGCGCCTTGGAAATTTTGAAACCGATGTTGCCTATTGGAGTACCCCAACAAAAGGATCTACAGACTATTTTAATGCCTGCAGTAAAATCATGGGGACCCCGGAAAATTTTAATGGCTCCCAACCATCTGATTTTGGTAAGGGTTATGCAGGCCTTTATCTTTACGCCCCTGATGATTACAGGGAATATATTCAGGTCCCTCTTACCCAAACATTGGATAAAGGTAAATCCTATCAGGTTTCATTTTACATAAGCCTTGCCGAACGTTCGGACTTTGCTGTCAAAGATTTTGGGGTACTGTTTTCTCAGGATATACTGGATCTGAATATTAAAAAGGAGCTTTCAAAAATGCACTTGTACAAAATTCCCGGTAACATCTATAATTTTATGGAAATAGGCTATACTGAATTTTACAGAGATACCAGAGATTGGGTTTTAGTAAGCACCGTATTCGAGGCCCGGGGCACGGAAAATTACATGATCATAGGTAATTTTAAGAATAATGCGGGTACCAGAAAGTTTGAAATAAAAAGAGGGGCGAAGCAGGGAGCGTATTACTACCTGGATATGGTGGATTTGAGCCTTAAACCATCATCCGGGACCGATATGAGTGTGTCACCTGATGCTCCTCTGATAAACGAAAATTACGAGCTGGATAAAACCCATATTTTTAAAAATGTTTTATTCAATTTTGATGAGTTTCAGTTATTGGAAACCGCTAAAGCAGATGTTCAAAAAATCTACAACTATCTGGATACTGACAAATCTCTTCAGATAAACATTGACGGACATACCGATAATATTGGCTCAACATCCTACAATCAGTATTTGTCCGAAAGACGCTGTAATGCTGTTGCTCAATATTTAATAGAACTTGGCCTTTCAGAGGACAGGATTAGTTGGCAAGGGCATGGTGGAGGGTCACCTATTGCTAGTAATGATACGGATGAAGGCAGGCAAAATAACAGGCGGGTAGTATTCGTAATTTCCAGAAAGGACTGATCCCTGTTTCTAAAAAGCGATTGTATATTTTTAGTCAGGAAGTCAATTCAAATGATTTTCATCAGTATTCCTATTAATAATTCGTATGATTTTTGGTTCATTTGCCAACTAAAAAAAATGCTGTACATTTAACCATTAACCTAAAATTCATGTTAGATGAAAACAGCATTTAAAAATTTTGGACTTACAATACTTTTACTGATATTTTCTTATGGATATTCCTTGGATAATAATGATATATGTAAGGGGCCTGAAATATCTGATATGATTGTTAAAAAAAAGAAATGGACCGGAAGTTGGGACTATGCGGTCCAGGATGTACCGGCCGAATATAGCTCAGGGGTATTGCATGTTTCTAAAAATGGAAAGATATACGAAGTGAATCTGGAATTACCCGGAGGAAAGCTGCCTACAGAAAAGGTTAAAGTTGAAAAAAATAAACTTACATTCTCTGTGGATATAGAGGGGAGCATAGTGGATGTTGCCTTAATCATGGATGGGGATTCTTTTAAAGGTGAAAGTGTAACCTCTGACGGTATTTTTCTGCTTGAAGGTAAGCGCCGGATTTGAGGATTTCATTTTGAAATAAAATCAAATTATTTACTCTTTACTTCAATAAACACTCGTTTTATATGAGAAAACTCGTATTGATTATAGTTTTGGTCTTAGTTGCTTGTGAAGCGCCTAAGAATAAAGCAGATCTGTTGGTGCTGAATGCAAATGTGTATACAGTTGACGATAACTTTTTGAAGACTTCGGCATTTGCAGTGCGCGATGGAGTATTTGTGGCAGTAGGCAGCTCGGACGAAATACAGAATAGGTTTAATGCAAATCAAGTAATTGATGCAGGTGGAAAAACCATTGTTCCCGGATTGATAGATGCGCATTGTCATTTTTTCGGTTTGGGACTCAATCAACAGGTAGTGGATTTGGTTGGTACCAGCAGTTTTGCAGAGGTACTGGAGCGGGTACAGAAGTTCCATAAAGAAAATCCGGCTAATTTCATTAAGGGCAGCGGATGGGATCAGAATGATTGGGAGATAAAGGAGTTTCCAACAAAAAAGGAACTGGATATGCTGTTTCCTGATATTCCTGTTGCGTTAAGGAGGATCGACGGGCATGCCTTGCTGGTTAATCAGAAAGCGCTGGATATTGCAGGAATTGACAAAAGCACTCAGGTAAAAGGAGGTGAAATTGTAAAACAGAATGGGGTGATAACAGGGGTACTGGTTGATAACCCAATGCAACTCATCAATACAGTTTTTCCTCCTCCGGACCGGAAGACTCAGATAAGAGCACTTAAAAATGCTGAACGTATTTGTATAAACTATGGACTTACCACAGTGAATGATGCAGGTTTGGACAGGTCTACAATTGAATTAATAGACAGTCTTCAACGTACCGGTGATTTATCCATTAGGATATATGCAATGGTGAGTTCTGATTCCGAAAATATGGATTATTATCTGGATAAGGGCATCACTAAGACTGAGAAGCTAAACGTACGTTCCATAAAAGTTTATGGTGATGGTGCTTTGGGTTCACGTGGAGCGGCACTAAAGGCTCCTTACTCCGATCGACCCGGGCATTATGGTGCAATGATAACCCCTGCCGAAGATATAGCGGATTTGGCACAGCGTATTGCAAACTCGGAATTTCAAATGAATACACATGCCATAGGGGATTCGGCCAATATTGTGGTTCTGAGGGCCTATACAAAAGCTTTAGCAGGCAGGAAGGATAGGAGGTGGAAGATAGAACATGCACAGATAATTTCTTCCATGGATTTTGACTTTTTTAAAAATGGGATTATACCTTCAATACAACCAACCCATGCCACAAGTGATATGTACTGGGCAGAAGATAGACTTGGAAACGATCGGTTAGGGGGGGCGTATGCCTTTAAAAAGTTATTGGAAAATGCCGGGTTAGTGGCACTGGGTACAGATTTTCCTGTTGAAGAGGTAAGTCCGTTCTTAACGTTCTATGCCGCTGTCGCCCGTAAAGATCTCGAGGGTTATCCACCAGACGGATTTCAGATGCAGGATGCATTATCCCGTGAAGAAACGCTAAAAGGAATGACCATATGGCCGGCCTATTCAAACTTTGAAGAAAATGAAAAAGGGAGTATAGAGGTGGGGAAGTATGCAGATTTCGTCATATTAAGTCAGGATATCATGAAAGTACCTTTTAAGAATATCCCGGGAATTGAAGCTGAACAGGTTTATATTAACGGGCTTCTTAAGTCAGG
>JAHEBI010000064.1 GCA_024642325.1 Eudoraea sp.
CATCCCTAAGGTGATCAAAAAGTTTTCTTCTGTGATCGGCTTTTACCATGTCTATGAAATCAACAACTATGATACCACCCATATCTCGCAAGCGTAATTGTCTTGCAATTTCTGAGGCGGCTAATAAGTTGACTTCCAAAGCAGTGTCTTCCTGATTTTTTGCTTTGTTGGATCGGTTACCGCTATTCACGTCTATTACATGAAGAGCTTCGGTATGTTCTATCACCAAATATGCTCCTTTACTCATGGACGCGGTACGTCCAAAGGAGGTTTTGATCTGCCTGTCTATCCCAAATTTCTCAAAAATGGGTACTGAAGAACTATACAACTTAACTATGGAGTCCTTATTTGGCGCAATTTCGCGCACATATTCTTTAATCTGGTCATAAAGCGTCTCATCATCAACGTGTATACCGCTGAAGGAATCGTTAAAAACATCTCTTAATATGGAGGAAGCTCTATTTAGCTCTACCAATACTTTGGAAGGTGCCGGCGCTTTATACAATTTCTTACACATTGCTGTCCATTTGTTCAGCAAGTTCTGAAGATCTCTGTCTAATTCCGCTACTTTTTTGCCTTCTGCAACAGTTCTGATAATTACCCCAAACCCTTTGGGTTTTATGCTTTTTACTAGCCTCTTAAGTCTTTCTTTCTCTTCATTGCTTTCTATTTTTTGAGAAACAGAAACGCGATCTGAAAAGGGAACCATAACCAAATAGCGTCCGGCTATGGAAAGTTCGGAGCTTATTCGGGGGCCTTTAGTAGAAATGGGTTCTTTAACAATTTGAACTAAAAGAGATTGATTGGCTTTGATTACATTATTAATGCTGCCATTTTTATCAATATCTTTTTCAAATGGAAAATTTTTAAGGGAATAATCTTTCAATTTCCCGGTACTCACTAATTTAATAAACTTCAACATGCTGGACAATTGCGGTCCTAGGTCATGATAATGCAAAAATGCATCTTTTTCGTAACCTACATTTACAAAAGCAGCATTGAGACCGGTAACCGGTTTCCTGACTTTGGCGATTAAAATATCACCAACATTGAAATTATTATCGTCTTCATCTTTATGAAGTTCGATGAGTTTTCCATCATTTAATAAGGCAAAATCTACGGTATCAGAATTGGATCTTACGATTAATTCTCTATTCACCTGATTCAATTTATATTCGTCACATCTATTATATAATAGGACGAATGGATTAAACATTAGTCGTTACAGGTTGTATAAACCCGTTGAAATTCTTTTTTGGAATTTCTATGTCAATGAACGTATAAAATGAAAAAGTAGTTACATAACTACTTTTTCTTGTGGCGGTTAGCTCTCCGACGTTTTTTTCGTTTGTGAGTTGCTACCTTATGTCTTTTTCTTTTTTTACCACTCGGCATGAAAATATACTTTTGGTTACTGTTATTATTTTACGTGTACGTTGCTTTTTACTCCTTCTACAAAGACCTTAGCAGGTTTAAATGCCGGAATGTTGTGAGCTGGAATTTTGATAGTAGTATTTTTAGAAATGTTTCTACCTGTTTTTTCCGCTCTTGTTTTAATTATAAAACTGCCAAATCCTCTGAGATAAACATTATCTCCATTTTCTAAGGAAGATTTTACCTCTTCCATAAAACTTTCAACAGTTGCTTGTACATCTCCTTTTTCTATGCCCAGTTTTTCTGAGATTCTCGATACAATGTCAGCTTTCGTCATTTTAGTAATTTAGATTTCTGTAAGTTTTTCAAGCGTGCAAATATATAAATTAAATTCATTCTATCACCTTAATCAACTAATTTTAAGTATTTAAACTCTTACTTTTGCTCCTTAGTATATAGGTGATGACGTTTTCCAAAAAAATTCTGGCGTGGTATTCTGAAAACAAAAGGTCACTTCCCTGGCGAAATACGACCGACCCTTACAATATATGGCTTTCAGAAATAATGTTGCAGCAAACCAGAGTGGTACAGGGGACTCCATATTATTTAAAATTCATTCAACAATTCCCTACCGTTTATGATCTGGCAAATGCCAGTGAAGAAAAAGTTTTAAAACTTTGGCAGGGACTCGGATACTATTCCCGTGCCAGAAACCTTCACTTTACTGCTAAAACAATTGTTGAGAAATATCATGGTAAGTTTCCTGATAGTTATGATGAACTGGTTAAATTAAAAGGAGTGGGAGATTATACGGCAAGCGCCATTGCGTCTATAAGTTATAACAGGCCCGAACCAGTTGTTGATGGAAATGTTTACAGAGTGTTATCGAGGTATTTTGGAGTCGATATCCCAATTAATGAATCAAAAGGAATAAAATATTTTAAAAATCTGGCTCGAAAAGTTTTAAGTACAGAAAACATTAGGGATTACAACCAGGGGATTATGGAATTTGGGGCCATTCAGTGTACTCCAAAAAGGCCCCTTTGCGTATCTTGTCCACTAAATCGGACTTGTATAGCATTTCAAACCAATAATATTGACAGATACCCTGTTAAACTAAAAAAAACTAAATTAAGGAAGCGTTTTTTTAATTATCTGGTTGTTCTGGATGAAGATGGAAATACACATCTTATAAAAAGAAGCGGAAAAGATATTTGGCAGAATTTATATGAATTTCCATTATTGGAAACCAGGGAGGAAATAGGTGTGAAAGAAGTAAAACAAAGATTGTCTGATATTCTTACTCTGGAGGAACCCCACCTGGTATACGAAGCGTCAGAAAAAACTGTGATACATAAATTATCACACCAACACTTATATACTAAGTTTTGGATAGTGAAAACATCTGACCGGTTGGCAAACGGATTGTCACATATAGAGCTGGAAAAATATCCGGTACCAGTTTTAATTGCCGAATTTATAAAAACACTCAAAAATTCGTACTTTTGACTTAATTAAAATATTATGAGCGGAACACTAAACAAGGTGATGCTAATTGGGCATCTGGGAGATGAAGTAAAAATGCATTATTTTGACGGGGGTAATTGTATCGGTAGATTTCCTATTGCTACTAATGAGACTTACACAAATAAGCAAACTGGAGAAAAGGTCACTAATACGGAGTGGCATAATGTTGTTGTCCGTAATAAAGCAGCAGAAATATGCGAAAAGTACCTTAGCAAAGGAGATAAAATATATGTGGAAGGCAGATTAAAGACCAGGCAATGGCAGGGAGAAGATGGTAATACCAGATACACTACGGAGATACATGTTCAGGACTTTACATTTCTATCCACCAAGAAGGAAAGCATGGCTAATGTTTCAGCCAATATTCCGGAAGCTAAGGCAGATTCCGGAACAACCAAACCAATTGCCACCAGGGAAGTACAACCTGTGAATGAGCAGGAGCAGGATGATGATTTACCATTTTAAACAAATAAAAAGTAAATTTTGACTATTGGATCCTGACCCCCTTAGTTTATTTATAAATCTGGCAGTAATTGACAACGTTTTTGTATTAAAAATTATAACGCTGTTGGTGCTTTTAATTTGCTCCGCCCTTATTTCGGGGGCTGAAGTTGCTTTTTTTGGCCACTCTCCAACCGATTTAAATGAAATTGAAGAAAAAAAGACTTCAAAAGGCAGAATAGTGGTCAAGTTGTTGGAGCGCCCTAAAAAACTTCTTGCAACAATCCTGATTGCTAATAATACGATTAATATTGGAATCGTGCTTTTGTTTAATTCCATTGGGGACACCATATTTTCCAAAATTGATTATCGGTTGTTTGGTCTAATTTCAGTAAGATTTTTTCTGGAAGTGCTGGTAGCTACTTTTTTAATTTTGATGTTTGGCGAAATCCTTCCTAAGATCTACGCCAATAGAAACAGATTTGAGTTTTCCTTCTTTATGGCATACCCTTTAAAAATACTGGACATACTCTTTACACCTCTTAGTTCCCCAATGCGTTCCGCAACTATTTTTATGTACAGGAGACTTGGGAAACAGAAATCCAATTTGAGTGTTGATCATCTTTCACAAGCCCTGGAACTTACTTCTGAAGGGGATACCACAAAAGAAGAGCATAAAATATTGAAAGGAATAGTTTCCTTTGGGAATACAGACACAAAACAGGTAATGAGACCACGTATTGACATCTTCGGCCTTAGTGAAGTAATGAAATTCGCGGATATTTTGGAAGAAATTAAGAATCATGGATATTCCCGAATCCCGGTTTTTTCCGAAAATATGGATAACGTCATAGGGGTGCTTTATGTTAAGGACTTGCTTCCGTACATAGACAGGAAAAATTTTAATTGGTTGACTTTGATCAGGGAACCCTATTTTGTGCCTGAAAATAAAAAACTGGATGACCTCCTCTTAGAATTTCAGAATAAAAAAAATCACCTGGCAGTAGTTGTTGATGAGTACGGCGGGACTTCAGGGATTGTAACATTAGAAGATGTAATTGAGGAAATTGTTGGTGATATCTCGGATGAATTTGATGATGAAGACCTTATTTTTTCCAAACTGGACGACTTTACTTATATATTTGAAGGGAAAACAGCCTTAAAAGACTTCTACAGAGTCGCGAAAATTGAACATGAGGACGACTTTGAGGCACAAAAAGGTGAATCGGAAACGATAGCAGGGTTTGTACTGGAAATTGCCGGGAGTTTTCCTAAACGTGGTGAAATTGTGACTTTCATGGGCTACCAATTTTTAGTGGAGAGTCTGGATAAGAAACGATTAAAGCAAATTAAAGTAACCCTGCCTCATGAAAACTAAGTTATATTTACTAATTCTGCTGCTGAATTTATTTATGGTTTCATGTGGTGAAGAGGTATTTCCAAAGCCAAAGGCAATGCTTCGTTTAGATTATCCTGAGTCATCTGCGGAATTGCTGGTTACAGAAAAATTCCAATTTGAACATAATACACTGGCGCAGATAAAGAAGAATAAAAACTTCGATGTTACCCTGGATTACCCCTTAATGAAAGGGTCCATTTTTATTACTTATAAAGAAGTTAACCATAATTTAGAAGAGCTGTTGGCCGACGCACAAAAACTATCCTACGAACACGTGGTTAAAGCCGATAACATAACAGAACAACCTTTTATTAATGAAAAGGACAAAGTATATGGCATGTTTTACGAGGTATTAGGGGATGCTGCATCACAGGCACAATTTTATGCAACGGACAGCACACGTCACTTTTTGACCGGATCTCTTTACTTTAGGGTGAAACCCAATTATGATTCTATTTATCCCGCTGCCGTTTATTTACAAAAGGATATAAGAAGAATTTTGGAATCACTCCGGTGGAATGAATAAAACTGGCCTAAAGTTTTGACCATGAAAAGATTTGTAACCTATGTACAAACAACAACTTCTCGAGTGCCATAACAGAATAAAACCATATATACATCGCACGCCGGTTTTAACGTCCCGCTTATTGAATGAAATTACCGGGTCGCATGTGTTCTTTAAGTGTGAAAATTTTCAAAGGATGGGTGCCTATAAAATGCGAGGGGCCACTAATGCCATATTGATGTTATCGGAAAGGGAAAGATCCAAAGGTGTTGTTACACATTCATCAGGAAATTTTGCGCAGGCACTCTCACTTGCAGCCCAGAGCCTTAATGTAAAAGCATACATAGTAATGCCATCAAATGCACCAAAGGTTAAAAAAGTAGCAGTGAGTCAATACGGCGGTCATATTGTGGAATGTGCTCCAACACTGGAAGCCCGTACTGTTGCGGCAAATAAAATTGCTGGGGAAACGGGTGCAACTTTCATACACCCTTCAAATGACATTGATGTAATAATTGGACAAGGTACAGCTGCGATGGAATTATTGGAAGACTATCCCGAATTGGATTATATATTTGCCCCTGTAGGAGGTGGTGGATTAATCGCAGGCACTTCTTTGGCAGCACATTATTTTGGGAACAAATGTAAAGTTGTGGGTGGAGAACCATATGAGGCAGATGATGCCTACCGTTCATTCCATAGCGGTAAGATTGAATCAAATTTAACCACAAACACTATTGCGGATGGCTTAAAAACGGTGTTGGGAGACAATACATTTCCCATTATTAAAAAACATGTTCATGATATCATACGTGTAACAGAAGATGAAATAGTTATTGCCATGCGCCTCATCTGGGAACGTTTAAAGATCATTGTTGAACCTTCCAGTGCTGTGGCTCTTGCCGCTTTAATTAGTGAAAAGAAAAACTATCAGGATATGCAAATAGGCATTATTATATCAGGGGGTAATGTAGATTTGAATCAATTGCCTTTTTAAAGCCTATTCGAGTAATTTTTCTGCATTTTCAATGCTTGTATTGATCTGTAACTTTAGTGCTTTAACCTTCTCTTCTTCTTCATTTAGCCACTCCTGTTTTTGCGGAGTAAGTGCAGCACCGTTCAGTATTTCATCCGAAGTAAAACGATCACCAAAACCTTTCATCCAGTCCATCATGGATTTATGAGCCTCTTGAAGATCTTTCATCGCTTTATCATAGGCTATGCCCGTTTCTGTGGAGTCTACTTTTGGTTTAAGCTCGGCAACAAGTTTACCAATTGTTCCCATTTTTGGCATTACCTCGTCATGGATCGCCATAACTTCTTTCATTTGTGAAAGGGTTTCAGTTTCCTTTTCTTTACAGGCTTGAAAAACCAACATACTCAGGACTGCAAGAAACCCATATTTTAGACTATTCATAGGCAGCGATTATCTTTGTAAAATTAATAAAAACCTGGGTCTGTTCCATTAAAAATTAAGACTTTTGAGAAAACTAAATTGTAATGAGTGACCTTAACAGAAAATGGTTGTACCTGATATTCCTTTCCATTATCTGGGGCACATCCTACATACTTATTAAAAAGGGTTTAGAAGGATTTACGCCGATACAATTAGGAGTGCTACGTATAATTATTGCAGCGATCTTATTATTCTTAATTGGATTGAGAACCCTTAGGGGAATATCCAGGCAGCAGTGGAAGTGGATAGCTATATCCGGTATGGTGGGTAGTTTTATTCCCATTTTTCTTTTTGCTTTTGCCCAGACCCAAATAGATAGCAGCATTGCATCTATCCTGAATTCCCTTGTGCCTTTATTTACAATTGCTGTTGGTTATCTGGCTTTTCGGATTGCTTTTAGCAGCAATCAATTATTGGGCGTTATTGTTGGATTAGCAGGTGCAATTATTCTAATTATCATGGGTGCTGAAATAAACCCCGGTCGGAATTATTGGTATTCTGGCTTGGTGATTATTGCAACGATTTGCTATGCCTTTAATGCAAATATTATAAAAAGTAAATTGCACGATGTAACTCCGTTAGGAATTGCGGTAGGTAATTTTGCAATTATGTTAGTTCCGGCCTTGCTAATTTTACCTTTCTCCGGAGTATTTGAGGCTAAAGTAACAGAAGGCGAAAATTTCCTGAGTTCCCTAGGTTATATTGTCATTTTGTGTATACTGGGAACCTGTATAGCCAAGGTGATGTTTAATAAACTAATCCACATATCATCGCCTGTCTTTTCTGTTTCCGTAACTTATTTAATACCAGTTGTAGGGATATTCTGGGGTGTTCTTGATGGAGAAAAATTTACATGGGAACAGTTTTTGGCAGGAGCTATTATTCTGTTTGGGGTATACCTTGTAAACAAGAAAAAAAAGCACCTCAAGTTTGAGGTGCTCTAACAATTAGCTTTATAATTCTAGTTAAAATCTTCCTCAGTAACATCACCATTTATAACCACTTCCAGTAATTTGCTCTCAATCATTTGAGGTCCCATAGAACCCACTTTGACTGAAGGGAATTTAATCCCGTCCACTTCCTGATAGTCTTTAAAACTAACTTCCTGGTTTTGTGTCTGCCCGTTCATTGTGATGGTTGTTGTTTCTTTTACCTTTAATCCTGATTCCACATCATAGAAATAGGCAGCCTGTAGGGTTTCCCCCGGGACTTCAATTTTATAAGCTGCCTTACCATCTATATCTTCGGTTCCCACAAGTTTTGCTTTAGTGCTTAAAGCAATCCCCTGTTCAGGAAAAACCCCCATGGCAGCCTTCATATCCTGCCGCATTTCAGGTGGTAAAGGCACTTTATTACCTCCCTGTTTCATAAATAATTCATCTCCTTTTACAACAACCCCCATCATTGGGGCATCATTCATAAAGGTGGTTTGTACATATTTATCAGCCATCCTTTTTTCTTCAGTTTTAATGGTGCTTCCCATAGCCGATCCTTCGTACACCAGTTTAAGAGACTGGATATTGCCTACAGCTGCTTTTCCTCCGATGGCCTCAAAATAGGAGTCCAATACACTCTGTACATTGATGCCTTCAGGTAAAACAACATTGTAATTTGGTTTTTCCACAGCTGTTGCGTACTTATCATAATAGAATACCGGAAGAAATCTTCCATTAAATGGTATTTTTTCGAGGTTTTCCAAAACCTCACTCCCTTTGCCAGCTACTACAATCCGTGCATTGTTTATATGGAAATATTTCTTTGCAGCTCTATCTACGTCTTCTACTGTAATTGCATTTATTCGCTCCAAATAGGTCTTATAAAAATCTTTGGGGAGTCCTTCTGTTTCAATATTTAAAGCATATCTCGCTATTGTTGAAGGCTGTTCTAATGCCAGCACAAAACTTCCGATATAAGTCGATTTGGCAATTTCGAGTTCTTCTTCGGAAATGGGTTCCTTAATGATCTTATCTATTTCAGTGATTAATTGAACTATCGCACTATCAGTTACCGTATTTCTAACTGCGGTAAACGCTCTAAATGTAGAGGCATTATATTTGCTGTCACTCAGCCTTGATCTGGAATAATACGTAAACGCCTTATCTTCTCTTAAATTTTGTTCCAAGCGGCTGACAGATCCACCTCCCAAAATAAAATTCGTGATTTTTGCGGATAGATAATCCTCATCTTTCATTTCCAGATTTACTATATTTTGAACTGCAATTTCTGATTGTACTGCATTGGGTACATCCACAAAGTTAATCTGGGTATATTGAGCATCCATAGGCTCTGAGTAGCCTAATGAAGGCGGCGATGCTTTAACCCAGGAGTCAAAATTTTTAGTCACTAATTCTTTTGCTTCATCAAATTTAACATCCCCAATTACTACCAAATAAGCATTAGCAGGAACAAATAATTCCAGATAAAACCTTTCCACATCTTGTAGGGTAACATTGTTTACCGTTTCTTCAGTAACAAATTCCCCGTTTGGATGGTTGATACCGTATGCCAAAGCATTTTGAACCCTATTCGCAATTGTCGAAACATCTTTTTCCCCAG
>JAHEBI010000065.1 GCA_024642325.1 Eudoraea sp.
TTCTTTAATCTCAAAATAATTCAAATTTTTACTACCACATAATTGTTCCCAATTACATAGTAGAAAAACGCTGTCTGTCAATATGTCAATGAACTTCTTTGTGAGTAACTCTAATTTTTATCCTTACCTAACCGTTACTACTCCCCAGCTAAGCGGGTGCAAATATAGAGCACTTTTTTTAATTAAAAATAAATTTTCAGGTATTTTTATGAAATAATTTTTACCTCAATTTTTAATGTACTAATTACTAGCTTTTTGCTCTAAGATTGAAAACAAAAAAAGGCTTATAAAGCTACGTTATTTTAACCTTATCTGCAACTATTTTTTTTGCTTTTCTCCTTTGCCCCATTTATTGGTAAGCGAAGAGTAATCATAATCCAGAACAGATTCCTGCCGCGCCAACTGACCCCCTGCAAAAGCCCTTTGCAGAATATCCTCAATGAGGTAGTCCTCCTGTATGTCGTCCGGATGGTATTCTTCCTTCAGGTTAATCTTAAACATTTTAGCAGTTGTATTGTACCAAAATGCACGCCAACCACTTCGCAGTTCTTTGACCAATTCATAAGTTGTGTTTCCCGTTTGCCTATAGATCAATTTCACCAATATCTGACCCTCCGTACGCGTCAGCTTCTTTAATTCTTCAGAAAATTCTCCTTCAATATAATCTTGTAATTGCTTTGTATACTTTTTCTTTTTTCGCTTCGACTTGATTTTTGATAAACTGTCATTGAGATCTTCCAACCTTTCCGACGCCAGCTTCGCATAGGGATACACCTTTAAAGTCTTTCTTCGAAGAATATAATATCTCAATTTTTCCTCATAAGACGAAAACTCCAATTTTCCGAAAACGTATACCTCGTCCAAGGCAATTGATTCCTGAAATATAGAATCCCCTTCAATGATTATCATTTTTTCAGCGATCGAATCCAATGGCTTCTCCTGTACCTGGGAAAACCCGAAGTATCCAATAAAACAAATACAAATAAAGTAGAAGCACTTTTTCACTTAAAAATTTATTTCAAATTTCTTGCCAAAATTAATCATAAACATTGTACTGTATTACTAAATAAAAGTGAATATTGTTAAGTTTGTAATCAAATTATAAATACATGAGCGAAAAGAAAATTATCACCAAAAAATCATTGGCATTTTTTGAAAAATACCTTAATAATGCATCCCCGACTGGTTATGAACTGGAAGGGCAAAAATTGTGGATGAATTATGTAAAACCCTATGTTGATACTTTTATTACCGATACTTACGGAACTGCTGTTGGTGTTATTAATCCGGAAGCAGAATACAGGGTTGTCATTGAAGGACATTCCGATGAAATTTCCTGGTATGTAAATTATATTACAGATAACGGGCTGCTCTATGTGATACGCAACGGTGGTAGCGATCATCAAATTGCTCCTTCAAAATGGGTTAATATTCATACCAAAAAAGGAATTGTGAAAGGTATCTTTGGATGGCCTGCCATACATACCCGTGACCGCGCTAAAGAAGAACCACCTAAATTGGATAATATATTCATTGATGTTGGAGCAAAAAATAAAGAAGAAGTAGAGAAAATGGGTGTCCACGTGGGCTGTGTCATCACGTATCCGGATGAGTTTCAAATCTTAAATAAAGATAAATATGTCTGCCGTGCCATAGACAACAGAGCGGGTGGATTCATGATAGCGGAAGTTGCCAGGCTTTTACATGAAAATAAAAAGAAATTACCCTTCGGGCTTTACATTACCAACGCTGTACAGGAAGAAATTGGTTTACGCGGGGCAGAAATGATTTCACAAACCATACGGCCTAATGCCGCTATTATTACCGATGTATGCCATGATACGACCACACCAATGATCGACAAGAAAAAACAAGGGCATACAGAATTAGGTTCAGGTCCTGTAATATCTTATGCCCCGGCAGTCCAGAATAAACTTAGGGAACGGATTATTGAAACCGCCGAATCTAAAAAAATACCATTTCAGCGCATGGCAGCATCCAGATCCACAGGAACAGATACCGATGCATTTGCCTATAGTAATGGAGGGGTTGCCTCTGCTTTGATTTCTCTGCCTTTGAGATATATGCACACCACTGTGGAAACCGTGCACAGGGATGATGTAGAGAATGTGATTCGTTTAATTTACGAAACCTTGTTAAACATTAAATCCGGGGAGACCTTCAGTTATTTTGATTAACCAGGGCTCCTAATTTATTTTGTTAAATCAGAATATGGATGAACTTATTGACAGCCTGGATGAACATGGGAAGTATACCGGAAAGACCATTTTAAAATCTGATGCGCATCAGCATGGTGTCTATCATCCTACCGTGCATATTTGGTTTTATACCAAAAGAGGTGAAATACTTTTACAGCAAAGAGGCGAATTCAAGGAGACATATCCTTTGTTATGGGATGTCTCCGTTGCCGGGCATATTGGTGCCGGTGAGGACATTTACGAAGCAGCGGTAAGGGAGATTAAGGAAGAAATAGGATTGAACATATCAAAAGAAGATCTCAAAAAGATCGGAGTTTTTAAATCCAGTCAGCATCATGGAAAAAACCTTACTGATAATGAATTTCACCACACATTTCTTTGTGAGTTAAAAATTCCTGAGGACCAATTAAAAAAGCAGGAAAGTGAAGTTGAATCTTTAAAAACCGTTCCTCTGTTAAAATTTGCTGAAGAAGTATGGGGCCTGGCCAATACAGCAAAGTATGTACCTCATGGCAGCGAATATTACAAAACAGTGATAACCTCAATCAAGGATCAGCTTTAAATCCTGTATAAATCCCTCAATATCGGCTGATTTATGAGTCTTTTGATCCCCTTTGGCCATGTCTTTGACTACAAATGAATTATTTGCCAGTTCCCGATCACCAATTAGTACGACATAAGGAACATTTCTTTTATTGGCGTACTTCATCTGCTTCTGCATTTTGGAAGTATCGGGATAAAGGTCTGCCTTAACGCCTGCTTTCCGAAGTTTTGTAATCAATTTTAATGATGCCATGGCCTCGCTATCTCCAAAATTTAAAAACAAGACATCTAATGAACGGCCAATTTTATCAGTAAAAAGGTCCAATTCTTCCATAACCAGATATATGCGATCAAGGCCAAAAGAAATACCAACTCCACTCACATCGTTTAATCCGAAAATTCCGGTTAGGTCATCGTATCGACCGCCACCGCCAATGGATCCCATACTTATTTCCGCAGGAGGTGCTACTTCAAAAATAGTGCCGGTGTAATAGTTAAGCCCCCTTGCAAGGGTAACATCAATTGCCAGTTTCGCAGAATCTATTCCCAGCTCATCAATTGCCTCTAAAATAAAAACCAGTTCGTTTACACCCCTGCTACCTTCTTCAGAATCCTTCAAAAAGTTTTTCAGCTGCAATAATAGTTCAGTATTTGTCCCTGTAAGCGAAAACAGTGGTTGAGCCTTTTGGATAGCCTCAGGAGAAATCCCTTTATTCAACATTTCCTTAACAACCCCTTCTTTACCAATCTTATCCAATTTATCGAGGGCGACGGTAAAGTCTGTCAAACGATGCTTTTCTCCAATTACTTCAGCTATACCCGACAGGATTTTTCGATGATTGAGTTTTATAGTCGCCTTCTTTAATCCTAAATCGGTAAAAACAGCATCGTATAATTGTATAAGCTCTATTTCCTGAAGAAGGGAATTTGCTCCAACGACATCTGCATCGCATTGATAAAATTCGCGGAACCTGCCTTTCTGAGGCCTGTCGGCCCGCCATACCGGTTGAATCTGATACCGTTTAAAGGGAAAATCGATTTCATTCTGATGCATGACCACATATCTGGCAAAAGGAACAGTCAGATCATATCTCAACCCCTTATCTGCGATTTCGGGTGTAAGGGATTTCGAGTTTTTAGAACTATAGGTAACATCATCCACTTTACTGATGAAATCACCCGAGTTCAATATTTTAAAGATCAACCGATCTCCTTCTTCCCCGTATTTTCCCAATAGCGTATCAAGATTTTCAAATGAAGGTGTCTCAATAGGCTGGAAACCAAAATTTTTAAAATTTTTTTGAATAGTATGGATAATAAAATTTCGTCTTTCGATCTCAGCGGGCGAAAAATCTCTGGTTCCTTTTGGAATGGTTGGTTTTTGTGCCATAAATTAAGCTAACTGCTGCAAATATAATTTTTTGTACAAAGTTGACTAGGAAGTAATCCTTTTATTATCCAATAATACCATCAAACCACTGGTATAATTCTCCTTTTGTAATTACAGCGCCTTCCTCAATAAGCCTGAATTTATCCAGATTTTTATCCTTTGTATAAGCTTTGGAGGCACTCAGATATTCAACAAAATCTGATTGCCAGTTCTTCTTAAACCAATTAAAGCCGGTAGTAGTTTTCAAATCAATATCCGGATTTAATATTTTTATCGAAATCAGTTTCATTTCCTTTTCAGTTAAGTGAAACAAGTGCATATGTTGGGCTGAAATATTCTCCAAATAGGAAATTTTACCCAGTACACCTTCCCATACCAGGTCACTGAAGACATCCAGTTCTTCTTCAGCGACCTGCGGTTTACTTTTTTTTATGGTATCCCATTCTTCTGCTGTAATAGACTGGGTTGCCAGAAAATTGATAAACTCCTGGTGTAATTCTTCCAGTTGTTCTTTGGTAAGTCGGGTATATTTCATTTTACAAAAATAAAAGGCCGCACTTTTGGTGTGGCCCTTTTCACTTAAATATTAATTAATTAAATATATATCGAACACCTATTTGCATTCTCCATCTCGAAATCTCTGAAGTAACCGGCCCAAATGTACTATTTCTATCCGGATCGAAGGTATAGGTTGGTGTATTGGTATCATCGACACTTACGCCCATTAGTTGGTCAAAATTCGGCGCCTGAACAACTCCCCAATTAGAGTTAATCAGGTTTCCGAGGTTAAGAATATCAAGACTGATTTGAAATTTGTTCTTTTCATTAATATTTATATCCTGAAGGACTTTTACATCAAAAGTTCCCCTCCATGGCGCCAATGCCCCATAGCGCTCCGCATACTGACCCCTTCGACCACTTAAATAATCATCCTGTTGAATAAATGCCTCAAAAGCTTCTGCCTGTCCGGGGCCGCTAAAGGCCATTTGAGTAACTTCTGATGCAGTTGGGATATAAAGAAGGTCGTTTATACTTGATCCATCATTATTGATATCCCCACCGTAAATATAATTATACCGTCCGCTTTTTGCATACTCAAAAAACGCTGAAACAGTGGTTCCAGAGCTGAATCCTTTAGAGAAAACACCAATAAACCTATGGCTATCGCCATATCTTGAAAAAGCAAGAACATCCTTATTCGCATTACCAACTACAGCATTACCGGCAAACGCATCACCCGTAATTTCTGCATCAATGGAGTTTACTTCTTTCGCGTTTAAAAAACTATATGCCGCCATGGCGTATATGCCATTACTCCAGGTTTTTTGAGCTTTAACAGAGGCATTCCATATTCTGCCTTGATCGGAATTGGTAAACACATAGGCATTTGTTGGTCCTCCAAAAATTTGCGATTTATCATCATTGGAATACACTGCCCTGTTATCCACTCCGTTTAATGTTAAGGAAGGAGCACTAAGTCCCCAGTTTTGAACGTGAGCTGCATGGATATCCTTGGTATAGGATACATCGGCTGTAAGTATTAATCCATCCTTAAATTGCTTGTCAACACCCACATTTGTTCTCCAAACCTGTGGCCATCTGAAATCAGGATCTACTAATTGATAGAAGAAAAAATCTACACCCTGTACCTGGTTTCCAAGCCATACAAAAGGAAATCTTCCGGTAAACAATCCGGATCCTCCTCTGACCTGTAATGTCTTGTCACTATTAACATCCCAATTAAATCCTACCCTTGGAGAGATCAGGATTTTATTCGTGGGTAGTTTTTCAGAATCAAGAAAAATGGGTTCATTGGTTTCCGGGTCAAAATATTGAATAGATGGAATATATGTTCCCATGTCGCCCCCTTTTCGCTCTATGTTTTCCCGGATCTTTTCTGAAGTATCAAAATATAAGGGTTTATCAAAACGAATACCATAAGTAAGTTTGAAATTTTCCTTTATATCCCATTGGTCCTGCAAATAAAAGGATAATTGACCCACATTGGTTTCTGCAAGTGCCCATCCACCCGGATTACCGGTTCCGGCGGCATTAAACGCATTATAAGTGGCAATTGCATCATCAAATGACTGTTGAAGCGCACCTGAACTTGCGAAATTTGGAAAATCTGTGATCGTAGTCGTTGGAAAAAAAACTCCCTGAGCACCATATGCGCCTAAGTTAAATGAGTTGTCAAATTCAAATTTTTCAAAGGAAAACCCAATTGTAAATGTATGATCCCCGGCAAAATAATTTAGATTGTTGGTGATTTGAAAAACTTTTTGATCCAGGGTATTGTTGATAGAGAACGGTTCGTGACCTCCAATTATATAATTAGAGCTTCCGGTATCATCCAGTATCACAATACTTGGAGCCGGTGTGGAGAAAGGATTCCTGAAATCATCAAAATGGGTATACCCTACTTGTAATTTGTTGGTTACTTCATCAGATAATTTGGTGTTAAGCTCCAATTGAATGGACTGAATTTTATTATTTATTTCGTAGCCGGCATTTTCGAACTGCAAAGTTTGGGTATTTGGCCCACGGAAAGTAATCGCATCTCTATTGGCCGGTTTGCCTTTGGAAGCATCCAGGAAATTATAAATAATTGCCAAACGGTTATTATCATTAATATTCCAATCGAGTTTGAATATCCCCTTAGTTGATTCCTGATTAAAATTAAAGCCTTTATATCTCCCCGGATCATAGAACAGATCATTACCCTGACCATCCTGACCAATAACCACCTGGCGCAGCAAATTATCAACTAATTGAAAATCGGATTCCAACACCCTGCTCTCATTTATTTCTCCTGTCCCTGTATTTGGCACAAAGCCATCTGTTCCCAGAGATGTTAGCTCATCGCGTTCAAAATTCACAAAAAAGAATAGTTTATTCTTGACAATTGGACCCCCAATACTTAAACCATATTGTTTTTGTTCCAATCCGGTTTTAAATACTTTGTCACCATTTATTTTTCCACCTGTCAGATCATCGTTGCGAAAGAAACCATATACAGTACCATAAAATTCATTGGTACCGCTTTTGGTAACGGCATTGACAGACGCACCGGTAAATCCGGATTGGGTAACATCATACGGAGCTGTTGTGACCTGTATCTGTTCTATGGCATCCAATGAAATTGGTTGGGAACTGGTTTGTCCTCCTGGGGTTGCAGCATCCAAGCCAAATGGGTTATTGAAGATGGCGCCATCCAGTGAAAAATTATTGTACTGGTCATTCCTTCCTCCAAAAGACGTCCCTGAAGCTCCAGAAGAGGCCGAAGGATCCAGTCGTGTAAAATCACTGGCAGATCTTGAAATAGTTGGTAACCGCGTTAATTCTCTTGACCCCACACTGGTCTCAGCACCGGTACGGTCACTACCAAAAGTGCCACCTCTGTCTGATGTTACTGTAACTTCATCCAGTGCCTGGCTTTCAGACACCAATTTAGCATCAACATTAAATGTTTTACCTAATGATAAATAAACGTCATTTTGGGTTTGTGATTTAAATCCAATGTAAGAAATTGTCAGCTCGTAAGGGCCACCTACTCTCAGGTTTAATAAGTTGAACCGTCCGTCTTCATTACTTACGGTACCATGCTTTGTTCCGGTTGGCGTATGAACAGCAACGATATTTGCCCCTAAAAGAGGGATTCCCTGGTCATCAACTACAGATCCCCTAATATTTGAGGTAGTAACCTGAGCTGTGACACCAATTCCGATAAGCAACAGAATAAGGAATAGAAGTGATTTGATTTTCATTGGTTTTGAATTTAGTTGATTGATTTTCTGGATATTAAAAATAGAAAAAAAAAAAGAGCTATGCAGGCATAGCTCTTTTTAGTTATCAACGAATTTTGATTATTTCTTTTCAGAAACCACTTCAAAAGGAAAATCTACAACAACATCCCTATGGAGTCTTATCTGCGCTACATAAGGTCCGGTTCGTTTAATTATTCCGCCTTTGATAATGATGTACTTTTTATCAATTTCATTGCCTTCCTTCGCCAGTGCATCAGCTACATCTATATTTGATATAGATCCGAATAATTTTTCAGAAGCACCTACTTTTGCGGATATTTTTATCTGAAGTTCTTTCAGCGCATCAGCAGTTTTTGTGGCTGCAGCTACTACCTCTTTCTCTTTATGAGCTTTTTGTCTCAGGTTCTCGGCAAGTACCTTTCTGGCCGATGGAGTTGCCAGCATGGCCACACCATTTGGTATAAGGTAGTTTCTACCATAACCGTTCTTTACTTTTACTACGTCATCTTTAAAACCAAGGTTTTGGACGTCTTCTTTTAAAATAAGTTCCATAATCCGCTGTTTTTTTACTTTAATAAATCTCCAACATAAGGCATAAGTGCCAGATGACGTGCTCTTTTAACGGCCTGGGCCACTTTTCTTTGATACTTCAGTGAAGTTCCGGTTAATCTTCTGGGTAAAAGCTTCCCTTGTTCATTAACCAGTTTCATTAAAAAATCAGGATCTTTGTAATCAATATATTTGATACCGGACTTTTTAAATCGGCAATATTTCTTTTGCTTATTTGTCTCAATATTAAGGGGGGTCAAATACCTGATTTCACCATCCTTCTTTCCTTTTGCTTGTTGTTCTATAGATGCCATATTACTACGCTTTAGCTTTTAATCTTGTTCTTCTTTTTTCCGCCCATTCAATGGCATGTTTATCCAATTTAACGGTCAGAAAACGCATAATACGCTCATCTCTTCTGAATTCCTGCTCATAGGGATTAATCACCTCCCCGGGAGCTGTAAATTCAAATAAGTGATAAAAACCACTTTTTTTGTTCTGTATTGGATAAGCTAATTTCTTAAGCCCCCAATTTTCTTTAGCGACCATTTTGGCCTCATTTTTCTTTAAGAAATCCTCGAATTTCTTTACTGTTTCCTCTATCTGAGTATCTGATAGAACGGGATTTAAAATGAAAACAGTTTCGTAATTATTCATAATGTTTCATATTTTTTAGGAGCGCAAAAGTAATAATAATTAGTTCTAATTACAAGAAATTGAAAAAATCTTCGTTATAGTTACCAAGAATCATAAAAATTAAACTTAACCTATTAAACTTT
>JAHEBI010000444.1 GCA_024642325.1 Eudoraea sp.
TTGCCCATACAGATAATTCCTCTTTGAGTTGCAGCTCATCAACGGCATTGGTGGTTATAATAGAACTTATATTACCCGCAGGAGTCTGGATGTGGATATTGCATAGTAATACACCCCGTTCAATTCGATTAATTATCCCTTTAATTCGGTTTTGAAGGCTAATAAAATGTTTCATGTCTTTGCCAACAATAACTTCTGTTTCTTTAAATAGGACCTTAACTAATTGGCCAACCACCAGATAAGAAGCTGTTTTGGGAGTTTCTATAAGAATAGCCTTAAATAGAATTTGACCGGAAAGTTCTACAGTTATAAGTGATAAACTTCCGTTTACCTGTACTTCCTTAATATGGCCCTTTAAACTATTCATTTACCGAATATCCGAATTCTTTTAATATGATCCTGGCATCATCCGAGAAAAGAAACTTATAAAATTCCAAAGCTTTTGAATTATTTCTATTAGGATGATTTATAAGCACCACGCCCTGAGCAATTGGGGTATAAGCTGAATCTTCTATCAAAACCCATTTACCTTTACCTTTCATTTCCGGTGTAAGGACTACAGAAAGGGCGGTAAATCCAATTTCAGCGGATTTGGAATAAATAAATTGGTTGGTTTGGGCCACACTTTCCCCGAACACCAGTTTATGTTCAAGACTGTCCAAAAGACCATGTTTTTTAAGTACTTCTACAGCAGCCTGACCATAGGGTGCCGTTTTGGGATTGGCAAGTGCAATATGGTCAATCGAAGAATCATTTAAGTTTTCTATCGATACCTGAAGCCCTTCAATCATTGTCCAGAGCACCAATTTTCCATAGGCATAGATCTCGGGCTGGGCAGTAGACAAACCCTTTTTATAAAGGTCCATTGGGTATTTCATATCAGCGGACACAAAAACATCGAAGGGCGCACCTTCCATAATTTGGGCAGTGTGTTTGCCTGAAGAGCCAATGATCAATTCACATGGGATACCGGTCTTTTCGGTAAAATTTTCCATAATAGGCCCCAGGGCGTATTGCATATTGGCCGCTGCCGCAATGGTAACTTTTGCGGGTTCTTTTTTTGTGCCATTACAGGCATAAATAAGAGTTAGGAGAAAAAGATAAGTAAAGCTTAGAGCTATATTTTTTTCAACCTTCATGTTCGAATGGAATAAAATCATTTTGTTGCCTTATCATCAAATACTAAAATGGCTCGTAATTTTGTAACGGCAATTTCCGGAATCATTGGCTATGGATGTTATTAAATGAGGGGGTTTTCGAATTCCAGTTCGGCATAATCAACTTCTCTGGTGATCCCTTCTACATTACCCGGATATTCTTTTCCCCTTAACCGGCTTACTGTATGGGCCTTTAATTCTTCTTCCGGATATGATCGGATTAATTCCTGAATAGATTTAATATCCAAATCATCTGTTACAGGTTCCAGCCATTTATCAGCGAGTTCTTCCGGCAGAATAACCGGCATTCGGGGGCCTGCCGCTTTTGGGTTATTGTGAATTTTAGTCATCATGGGATTGCCCGTTGTGGTTACTATAGAAAAGGTATTGATCAATTCTCCCGTTTCCTCATCTACCCAATCACTCCAGAGTCCGGCCAAAGCCATAGGCTCATCGTCTTTCCTGCTTACGTAAAACGGATAGGTTTTACCCCTAAAATGATAATGTTCGTAAAATCCATCCACATAAATAATGCACCTTTTATTTTTAGCGGAATTGCGAAAAGAAGGTTTCTCAAAAATGGTTTCCCCTCTTGCGTTAAGTGTATTGTTCCAGAGTTTTTTTAATTGTGCCTTGTCTTTTACCCAAAACGGAACAAGGCCCCAGGTTGCCAGAGTTGGTTTGTAAGGAGAACTGTCGGGGTAAATAAATAATTTTGGGTGATTAAAGCCAGATACGTGATAGAGGGGCAGATCGGACAAAGGTGCCAGTTTTTCTATGATCTCCTCAATAGCCTGCTCGTTTCCATAATGTCTTGCCCGCTTTAACTGAGCTTCCAAACTTGCCTTGATATCATAACACATAACTAAATTTATCTTTCAGGGAAGGTTTTAAATTTAAGAAATATTGTTTAATAATCAGATGCATTCTTCTTCAAAGGGATCAGGTTTAATTTAGGATATGTAAAATTATAGTTCTGTTTTACTAGAGGGGTATCCATACTACCATGGCCGACTGGATTATAAAAAAGATCAAAAAAGGAATTACCAGATAACCCATAATGTCCCTGGCCTGCAATCTCACACCGTTGGTCATTACCGGAAATATTAGCAATAAATAAAAAGGTTGTAACAAATTACTAAGGCTTTCCCCATAGGCAATTGCCATTGATGCCCTTGCAATCATGGCTGTAATTTCTGTATCGCCCAACCCTGCTCCCAAATCCTTTACCGCATTTATAATACTAGGGCCAATGACCGCAAATTCCCCTCCTGCAGAAGGGATGGCAAAATTCACCAAACCACCGGAAACATAGGCTAAAAATGGATAGGTGTTCAAAGTGGCCAGTGAGGCCTGAAGTT
>JAHEBI010000445.1 GCA_024642325.1 Eudoraea sp.
ATCTTTGGAGACAGCGTGCCAAGGCCAATTTAGCCTTTATAAAAAAGGCATATGATAAAGAAGGGCTGAGTGATCGCGATTTGAAACGCAAGAAAATGGCAACCAACTATTACAGCAAATTAATCCCAACGCTGTATGCAGATTTTTTAGGAATCCTAGGGTTTCTGAAATATCTAGTCTTTCAAATTGTTGGATTATTCAAACCCATCTACCGACAAACCCGTTCCAGTGACATGCGCATTGTTGCCCATAAAAGTGCCGGATTGGCCGCTGAAAACTTCATGATTAGCATGGCCGCGATTGGCTATGATACCTGTCCCATGGAGGGGAGCGATACCTTGCGTGTAAAACAGATTTTAGGACTCCCTAGAGGAGCTGAAATTAACATGGTAATTAGTTGCGGAATCAGGGACGAAAAGGGAATCTATGGCCCGAGGTTTAGGGTGCCTTTCGAGGAAGTGTATTTTGAAGTTTAACATTCGTGCACTCATTTTTTAATTAATAACCTAAACAATTCTGCATAGGATAAAATGATACCTTTAAAGAAATGAACTTTTAATGATCAAATTCTTTCGAAAAATTAGACAAAACCTGCTCATGGAAAATAGAACCGGCAAGTATTTTAAATATGCTTTAGGAGAAATTGTTTTGGTTGTGATTGGGATTTTAATTGCGTTGCAGATAAACAATTTAAATGAGGAGCGAAAGGATCGGATTGTCGAACAGGAAATTTTAAAGCAATTGAAGGAAGAATACCAAAGCAATCTTCGGCAATTGGAAAGTAAAATTGCCATGCGAAAAATTATTATTGAGGGAGCAAACAAAGCATTACACTACCTCGACCATCCTGACTTTGCGCATCGAGACACATTAATGATGAGCATTGGCATCTTAACCAACACTCCTACCTTTGACCCCATTAGTAACGATGTGATTAATTCGGGGAATATTCGTTTAATATCGAACAAAGACCTTAAAAAGCGCCTCACCCAATGGTCTACGGATGTCATACAACTTGACGAAATTGAAACAGAGTTTGAAGGGAATTATAGAAATATTTTACTCCCCCATATCATCAAAACCGGTATTAGCAGGGAAGTAGACAATGCCTATTGGCAGGTAGAAGAAAACTTAAATTACCTTATCGATAAAAACGATAAGGGAGATGTCCCCGGTTCTGGCACTTCTCTCAACCCTGTACCTCTTGAACATATTCTTGCCGATAAAGAATTGGAAGGTCTATTGTCGAATGCCGTGTATATAAACTACATCGCAAATATCGAATCGGTGAGCTTACGCAAACGAATTATTGAAATAATAGATTTATTGGACACCGAAATTAAGTAAACAAAACTCCAAATAAAGTTCTTTCGAAGCTCTCGCTTCCCAACACCCTTGCAGATGCTTTTTATACTTGCTTCTTTTCTAAAAAATAGTTCGGCAAAGAAATTAATTTTAGTAAATTGATTACGAATTTATTAGGTCTCAAATAGAGGTTTAATTTTACTTTTCAACCTAATAATCAACCAAAAAATGAAAGCCCTTATCGCATAATGGCCTAAAGTACTTATGAAAAATACCTTCCTAGCCTTATTACTATTAATGAGTCTTTCGTTATTTCCCACTGCGATGCTTGCGCAATGCGACGGGATTACCGTGGAGAGTTTAACCAATCCTGGACCTTATAATGTTGAAACCCTTACTGAGGCTGATGGAATTCGCAATGGTCCTGAATATGCTGGAGCGACTATTTACTATCCTACCAATGGTATTCCGCTTTATCCTAGTATTGCCATTGTTCCCGGATTTACGGCACCTCCATCAAGTGTTGAAGCTTGGGGGCCCTTTTATGCATCTCATGGAATTGTAACCATCATTATTGGCACGAATTCGCCCCTTGATCTTCCGGAGGCTAGAGCAATTGCCCTGTTAGACGCCTTAGAGACCATTAAGCAAGAAAATGTGAGAGCGTCTTCACCCCTTGAAGGAGCGCTTAATTTAAATCAATTAGCCGTGAGTGGATGGTCGATGGGTGGCGGGGGTGCTCAAAGAGCTGCTGTGCTTGACAATTCCATTGCAGGTGTGGTCGCGCTATGCCCCTACCTGAATAGTCCTCAATTGAATCATCAAAGTCCGGTGCTTATTTTTAGTGGGGAAGATGATACCGTGGCACCACCGGCACAGCATGCAGATATTCATTATAACGTCACCCCTAATTCGACGAACAAATTACTCTTCGAAGTAGCCAATGGAGATCATTCTGTTGCAAATACCCCAAATGGTGGGGGTGGTGCTGTAGGTAGATTAGCACTCACTTGGCTAAAGCTTTATGTGGAAGAAAATGATTGTTATTGTCCTTTGTTAACAGACGACCTTTTAATAAATCCTCCCGCCGCTTCAAAGGTGGAGCAAAATTTCGAGTGTGCATTATTAGGCATGAATGAAGAAGCATTATCCATCGGATTCTACCCAAATCCAGCAAAAAATATTGTCCATTTAGAAATCCGTAAAGA
>JAHEBI010000446.1 GCA_024642325.1 Eudoraea sp.
TAATTACCTGATGTCCAAAAAACTTCGGTACAGCCAACTGGCAGAACAATCCAAACTCACAATTCCGGACAAGGATTTACAGGAAGCATTTGAATGGTTAAAATACAATTGCGATTGGTTGATAAGGGATGTCCCTGAAATTGGAAGGGGAATAACCGCCGGGATTCCTGATTATCCCTGGTGGTTTGGCGTGGATAGCGAATATGCGCTCCAGGGATATATGGCAATTGGTCAAACCGAGATTGTTACCAGTACAATTCATCTCATAGACAGTGTTTCCAATGCAATAAATGGCAATGGCAAAATCCTGCATGAAATGTCCACAAATGGTGCCGTTTTTAACAAAGGGAATATTAATGAAACTCCGCAATTTGCCTCTTTAATATGGCAAATATACCTATGGAACGGAGATGATCAATTTTTGAAAAAGTATTTCCCAACTGTTAAGAAAGGCCTAAACTGGTTATTAACTGAAAATGATTCCAACAAAAACCTATTTCCTGACGGTTTTGGTATGATGGAAATACACGGCCTTGATAGCGAAATGATAGATGTAGCGGTTTATACCCAAAGAGCATTTGCTGACGCTTCCAAAATGGCAAATGAACTTGGAGAGGATGCTTTAGCCAAAGAATACGGTGAGGTAGCCCGAATTTTAAAAGATAAGATTAATGAGGAATTTTGGTCAGAAGATTTTAGCTCATATGCCGATTTTATTGGAACAGATGAACAGGCCCTGCAATTAATAGAGGATGCAATAGTGAGGGCAGACACCTTAAACAAACCTTGGGCAATTGCGGAATTGGAGGAGACTAAAAAATCTATACTAAGGAATCCTTCAAGAGAGCTCAAGCCATTTGTTCTGCATCATAACTGGGTTGTAAATACCCCTATGGAAATGAAAATAGCAGATAAGGAGAAAGGAATTAAAGCACTGAACACAGCGGAGAATTTTGTAAATCCCTTTGGTGCTTTTGTTACCGGCATAGACAGGGATGCTTCAGCCGGTTCAGATGACGGCTCTTTTAAAGGAAGTAAAATCTTTTCATATACCGGAGCTGTAATGACCCTTCCAACAGGTGTAATGGCAATTGCAGAAAATAATTATGGAAGACCTGATAATGCTTTGAATTATCTTAAAAGGATGACCCGCACATTCAGTTATGCCCTTCCAGGTAGTATTTATGAAGTTTCGCCTGATTACGGCATGATTACACAAGCCTGGAATATATATAGCTATGCAATTCCGATAGTGCACCAATTCTTCGGAATCCAACCAAAGGCGTCAGAAAAGAAGGTTCAGATTATACCACAGATGCCCAAGGAATGGAATAAAGCATCTCTGGAAAATGTTATGATCGCAGATAACAAAATTTCTGTTTTCTTTGAAAAAAAAGATAAAATATCCACAATTAAAGTTTCTCAAACGAACAAAGACTGGAATTTAGAAATAGTTCTACCTAAAATAAGAGAAGGAAATTATGAGATAGTGAAGGGTAATGCAGAAATAATCACCACTGAAACTCAAATCCTGTATCTTTCGAAGGATCCGGTTATTGAAGTTAAAATGACCCCGGAATAACAGAATACATAATCCCGATCTGTCATTTGATATATTATTAAAATGGAATCTTAACCTTCCTTATGAATTATCCTCAAAAATCTTATACCGTAACTGAAGCCACAAAGAAGGCAGAAAGATATTGTGCCTATCAGGAGCGTTGTCACTTTGAGGTTGTAACCAAATTGAAGGGTATGCGAATGATTCCCGAAGCAATAGATCTAATAATTACCCATCTAATTCAAAATGATTTTTTAAATGAAGAACGGTTTTCCAGAAGTTATGCCAGAGGAAAATTTAGGGTCAAAAATTGGGGTAAAGGAAAAATCATCGCAGAACTGCAACGACGAAATATATCAAACTTCAACATAAAACTTGCACTTGAAGAGATAGGCGAAAAAGACTATTTGGCAAAATTGGACCTGATAGCCAAAAAGAAGTTAGCACAAATTAAAGAAGAAGAGCTGCAGAAACGTCGTAAAAAGCTTGCCGACTATTTATTGTATAGGGGATGGGAAATAGATTTGGTCTATTCAAAAATTTCGGAACTACTATCTTAAAGCATTAAAGTTTCTTTTTTTCAAACTGTCATAAAACACTTGTATTTAGGGCTGTATTTTGTAACTTTGCCGCTTAAATTTAAAGCTATGAAGCCAAAAGTCACCACGGAGTTTCATCACGGTCAGGCAAGAATATTCAAAAACCCGTTTTTGGAAAGCCTTACCAAAACCAACCCAGTTCAAAATATTGTTGTTTATGGGATTACCATTATAGCAATGATTTCCTTTACTTACATAAAAATTGGATTATCCCCTATACAAATTATTGGTCTTTTTATTGCAGGGGTATTCTTTTGGACATTTGCAGAATATATGTTACATCGCTTTGTTTTCCATTGGGTTACCGAAGCAAAATGGTCTCAGCGTTTTCATTTTATTATGCATGGT
>JAHEBI010000066.1 GCA_024642325.1 Eudoraea sp.
ATCATAATCAGACTGGTGGCATGCAACACATTCAGGGGATGCATCTGCATAATTGGGTGTGGTATGGCACTGGTTACAATCCTGAATATTATGGCCCTGTGTCAGCGGGAAAAAGTCATGGTTGATAACTGCAGGCATCCAACCGGGATTTGTGCTATGACAGATTGCACAATCTGTTGAGAAACCGGAAGTGGAATGATTAGGATTCATTGTGCCGGCATAATCTTCCTGATGACAAGTAACACAGTCAGGAGATGCGTCTGCATAATTGGGTGTGGTATGGCACTCGGTACAATCCTGAATATTGTGACCTTGGGTTAGCGGGAAAAAGTCATGGTTTATAACAGCCGGCATCCAACCAGGATTGGTGGTATGACAGGACGCGCAATCTGTTGGGAACCCGGAAGTGGAATGATTGGGATTCATTGTGCCGGCATAATCTTCCTGATGACAGGTAACACAGTCAGGAGATGCATCTGAGTAGTTGCCTGTGGTATGACATTCCGCACAATTTTGTATGTTGTGTCCCTCTGTTAGTGGGAAAAAGTCGTGGTTGATGTTTTCGGAATCCCAGCCAAACCCTAATGGTGTATGGCATTCAATACAATCTGTGGAAAAGCCAGCCTGTTGATGATTTGGGCTTTGAGTAGCGGCATAGTCATCCTGATGGCATTCAATACATTCATTTCCCAAGGGGTCAATTCTGAGATTGCTGCTGTCTGTGTTATGGCACTCAATGCAGCTCAGGTTATTATGAACTCCTACCAGGGGAAAGCCATTTGCTTCGTGCAGTTCCGGAATATTGTCTACCAGCCAGGTCTCCGAAGTATGACACCTAATACAATCATTCCCTACAGACTGGCTGTGAATATCTGTATGGCAGGAAACGCATTCCATGGGCGCCTGATTAAATACAAGGTCGCTATGGCATAGAATGCAATCCGTATTCGCGTGTGTGCCTTCTAACTGAAAATCGGTTTTGTTATGATCAAATTGAAGGGTTTGGTAGTTAATGTTCCACCCTCCCGGATGATGACATTTAACACAATCCATATCCAAGTCATCACCATGAGGCGACTGGGCTAATAGCGGTAAGCAGCCCAATAACAAGAAAATTAAAGATGGCAGTCTATACATTTAAATTTACCCAGTTTGTATATTACCTCTGTTTCCCCATTTTCTGAAGCAACTTCATGACATGCGCTACATGTAATTTTTGCATGTTGCCCTTCCAGCGGAAAGGCTGTACGGTCGTGGTTAAACCTTTTCGGAAACCAACTATCCGTGACATGGCATCTTGCACATTCTGTTACTCCCTCAATGGCAAACGTATCGTCATGAATATTTTCATGACAGGTTATACACTGCCCCCCTAATTTACTAAACGTTTGTTTAAAGGTAGTATTGTTGTCAGACATAACAAAATGACAAGCTCTGCAATCCACTTCTGTATGTTTGCCGTCTAACGGCCATTCTGTTAGGCTGTGATCAAAACTGACCAGGTCCCAGGCCTCATTTACATGACACACTTTACATTCATCTTCGGGATAGTATTTTTCACTGATATAGCCCTCATGGATATCCTGATGACAATCTACACAATCTGTCCCAAGATTTCTAAAACTCCATCTGTCTTCGGTTTCACTAACATGACAGGCAAAGCAGGGGGTTGCATTATGTGCTCCTTCCAAAGGAAAGGCTGTGGTTTGATGCTGTTCAAGGGTATAAAGACTGTAATCAAAACCATTTTCAAGCGAATGACATTCTACACAATCGGGTGAAACTTCATTTTCCGTGAATTCTCCTCTGTGGTAATCGTCATGGCAATTTTTACAAGCCGAAAAATCTATTGGTGCAGAAAATCTTTTTTCATGACATTGTCTGCAATCCACCTCCATATGCTTTCCTTCAAGGGGATAATCGGTCACCGTATGGTCAAAGAAATCCATGGATCGTAGAGATAAAAAGCTGGTTTCCCTGTGGCATTTTACACATTCATTCCCATATTCCCCATTATGTACATCCTGATGGCAGCTAATACAACTGTTTTCGGATATCCTTTTCTTGTCCTGAAAAACAGTCAATGGATTCCCGGTAACAGCGTGACATGCAAAACAGTCAGTAGTCTGATGACTCCCATTTAATTTAAAATTGGTGGTATTGTGATCAAAATTTTCCCGCCCGGCAAAAGTGGCAAAAGAAGTTTCTGTATGGCATTGTGAACACTGCCCTGGCAATTGTTCATTATGGGGATCCTGATGGCATGCAATACAATCATTGAACGGAATTTCGTTAAACACCTGAAATTCCTTGCCATTTCTGGTTGTTATCTGATGGCATTCAATGCAGTCTACATTAATATGTTCCCCTTCTAATATAAAATCGGCGGTATTGTGGTCAAAATTAGGGGCTGGTTTAAAAGCTTCCATGTTATGACATGCCATACAATCATTTGGGAGGGTTTTTTGATGAACGTCATCATGGCATGAGAGACAGGATTCATCCAATCCCAGAAAAGTATTTTTTCGTTTACTTATTTGCCTGTCCTGGATATTTTCAGAAACATGGCATTTTCTGCAATCTACTTCTTCGTGTTTTCCTTTCAATTCATAACCAGTGAGGTCATGATTAAATGCATCTTCATCAAAACGTATCATATCAAAATTACGTCCGTGATGATCACTATGGCATTCAAAACAGTCTTTTTTTACCACGCCTGGATTGGCATGGTACCCGTCTTTTTTATTAATCAGTAATTGTATTTCCTTGTGACATTCCAGGCATTTTTTATCGGAAACTTTTGCCCCAAGTTCATGACATAAGGTGCAATTACTCATCCCTTCAAGATCTGCGTGGGATTGAGAAAGGTCACCAGGCGATATTTGACCATAACCCAAGGAAAGGCCCAGAACAAAAAGTAAAACACTATATTTAAGACTGTTGTTCAATCTGTTTATTTATAGGACTTCAGGATATGACCAAAACGTTTGGTGATTTCAATTCCTGCATTTTGTAAAAAACTGGTTGGTAATTCACCCCCTGCAAAAATATATACAAGATCATTCTCGAGTTCCGTTGCTTCGTTTCCTTCAATACTCATCAATACACTTTTTGCACTTATAGAAACCAAATTAGAGTTATATACGACCCTGATCGATCCATCAGCTATGGCCTTCTCTATTTTTTCTCTGTTTTTGGGTTTTAGCCTGGAGAATTTGTCTTTTCTATAAGAAAGTATAACTTCATTATTATTCTGTAACAATAGAAGTACAGATTCAATAGCCGAATCGCCTCCGCCTACAACAATAATTTTCTTCTTTTCTATCCGTTCGGGTTCAAGCAATCTATAGGCCACATTCAGTGAATCTTCACCCGGAATGCCCAGTTTTCTTGGGGTACCTCTCCTACCAATTGACAAGAGTACCTGGTTACAGATATACTCGCTACCGGTATTGGTTACTATTTTAAAAGTTTCATTTTCTATTGGGGTGATACTTTCAACCTTGGTATTTTCAAGAATTTCCAGATTTTGTTCAGAAATTACTTTTTTCCATAATTGAAGCAATTCATCTTTGGAAGTGTCGTATAATTTAGCCTTTCCGTAAAGGGGTAAATCCATAGGTGAAGTCATTACAATTTTTGCCCTTGGAAAGGTGTAGACGGTTCCCCCGAGGGAATCTTGTTCTAATGTAATACTGGATAACCCCTGCTTTTTGGCTTCAAGGGTTGCGGAAATACCGGCGGGACCGGCGCCTATTATAACCACATCCAAAACATTTTCTTTAGATGGTTTTTTCTGCTTTGCAATATTTTCCATCGCCTGCTGGCCCTGCTCTACGCTATTCTTAATCAATCCCATACCACCCAATTCACCGGCGATATACATTCCTTTAATATTGGTCTCGTAGTCTTCACTTACATGAGGAAGATCCACCCCTCTTGTTTCCGTTCCAATGCGTAGTGATATAGCTTCAACCGGACAAGCGTGAAAGCAGGCACCATGACCAACACAATTAGAAGTGTTAATTACGGTTGCTATTCCATTGGTGATTCCTATGATATCTTTTTCCGGGCACGCCGTAATGCAGGCTCCACTTCCAATACAGGCATTAAGGTCTATATGCGGGTGCAGAGAAACAGGTTCAAACAATCCTTCTTCCTTTGCTACAGCAACTTTTTTAACCGTCTCAAGCGACTTTTTGCCTTTTCTTCTGAGATAGAAGAATACGGTAAGGGCGCAAATAAAAAATACTACGCCATATATAACTATTTGTTCCAATAACACTTCATTCATCAGAAAATCCATTTATAACCAAATGCAAGGGTGACCGCCACATGTATAACTACAATGATGAGCATGATCAGGGCAAAAGGCATATGTGCCACGTGCCAGTATTTAAAAAGCTTTTGCATTATTTGTAATCTGCCTATTTTATTTGAAAGTACAATTTCCTTTTTCACCATTTTTAATATGGCATTTCTGTCTTTTTTGGGAAGGTCATTTCGGCCCAGTACTTTTTTTAAATACCCCAGCTTTTTCCTATTGTCTGTAGTGTTGTCTTCACTCATTAAATCAGTAACAATGTCTATGGTATTCGATTCCATATTATAACGTTGATGTAACACCACTGCCAAATCGGTTTTCATATTTTGCAATTCGTTTATGCTCATTTCCCTGCCTTCAATTGTACGCGGTATCTGGTTATAGATAAATCTTCCGATTACCCCACTCAGGACTACGGCTACCATGCTCCAAAAGGCCACTGAAACGATGCCGCCAAACTTGAATGCCGTGTGAAAGAGCACCAGAATAGGCCCCAGGGTACACAGGAATATATGAAATTCCAGAAGGTATTTAAGTCTTATCTGTTTAGCCAAAAAATTATATCGTTTCCTGGCTATATAGATTACCACACCAAAGAGAATCATGAGTGTGCCTACAATACCCAATCCCTGCCCATATATGCCACTTGGTTTAAACCAATTATGTCTGGGGTGATAAAAACGTTCTTCCAATGACGTGCCATAGTAGGTGTAACCCGTATAAAATAAATACAGGGTAACTACCACAACTATTACGGCCATAGTAGTAAGATAGGCTATGTGAACAGATTTTTTCAAATCAATATCAGCTTTTACTGAAAACGATTTATTAGGTAACGCTGGTATTTATTAAAAATTGGATAGATTAGGGCTAAAATTAGGATTGCGGAGGAAATACCCTAAAAATATGAACCGGGATGCCTTTGTAGGTAGTCGTTTTATCTAAGAACATTCCATTATTCATGGCAACTTTTTGAGAACCAATATTGTCTATGTGTATAATGGAAATTATAGATTCAGCCAGCTTACGCTGAAATGCATAGTTCTTACATTTTTTTGCTGCTTCTGTGGCATATCCTTTTTTCCAGTATTCAGGTAAGATAGAATAACCTATTTCCAGCTCCTGCAGTTCATCCACAGTTTGTATTAACAAGCCGCACATTCCTATAAGCTGGCCGTTATCTTTATTTATGAGTGCATTGAGACCGCCTAAATTTTGAGCATATCGGTTAATGACTTTGGTGAACCAATTCTGGCATGCAACTTCCGGTTCATAAATCTCCCCTGCAAAATACAGTGAACTTAAGGGTTCCTGATGAAATGGTAACCAGGCATTAAAATCCGTCTTCAATACTCTTCGGAAGCTAAGCCTCTTACTTTCCTCCCCTTCAAGCAGTAAGTTCATTTTATTATTATTTCATTCTTTTAAACTCAATGCGATCGCCAATTTCCAAAGAATATTGTTTGAGTTGTCCGGCATTAAGTTCAAGTACATATTGAACAGGCACTTCAGAAGAAAGGCCGGTCTCGTCCAAGGGTTGCGCATTTTCCTTATAACTTGCTATCCTAAGCTCATCATCTATAAAAATAAGGTCGAGTGGTATTTTGGTATTTTTCATATAGAAGGAATGAAAGAGCACATCGGGAAAAATAAACAGCATGCCCTGATCCGGTTCCATCGATTCACGATACATGAGGCCCGTTTGAGTTTCATAATCAGATTCGGCAATTTCAATATTGTACTTTGCAATTAGAGAGTCTGACTTTGCCTTGTAGATGCTCAACTCTCCCTCCTTTGTAAAGGTTATCGGCTCTGTTTTGATTGCTTTTTTAGAATCTTCCTTACAGCCAGCCAGTATTGCAAAGGCTGCTATTAGGCCGACACTAAAAATTTTCATTGCTTTCATACTACAATTGTTAACCTGAAGCTCATCAGGCTGTAACACCTTTTTTTCTGAACATAAAATAAAGACCCACAAGAATAAAAGGAATACTCAACCATTGACCGGTTGATAATAATCCCAATGATTCTTCAAATCCACCCTGACTTTTCTTTACAAATTCTACAAAGAAACGGATGGTCCAAAGCAGGACCAGGAATAAACCAAATAAAAATCCGGGCTGATTCTTTTTGTCGGTCTTCCAGTAGAGGTAATACAGGATCAGAAAAACAAAAATATAAGCCACGCCTTCATACAATTGTGCAGGATGTCTAAAAGGAATAGCACTGAAATATTCTGCAAACTTTGGATTATTTTCCAATGCAGCATAAGCCGCATCAACAGTCTTTTCTTTGGTAATCTGCAATGCGGATCCAGCCGGCATATCATCTGAATCGCGAACAAATTTAGTGGCAAAAACAAAGTTTTCATCTGTTATTTTGCCATTTATCTCCGAGTTAAAGAAATTGCCAAGTCTTACGAAAAAGGCCCCAATAGCCACAGTAATAACCACCCGGTCTAATACCCATAACATTTTAAGGTCTTTGTATTTTCTAGACAAGAGATACATCCCGATAATAATGCCAATAGCTGCCCCATGGCTCGCCAGACCAGTAAAACCGGTAAATTCGTAGCCATTAATAATGCCAAACAGGGTACTTCCGACACGTTCTTTTATGGGAAGCAGTATCTCCACAAGATGATTTTTGTAATAGGGCCAGTCATAAAAAAAGACATGTCCGAGTCGAGCGCCAAGCATTGTAGATAGCACGGTATAAATAAAAAGGGAATCCAGTTGCTCCAGGGATTTTTTATCATTTAAAAAAATCTTTTTCATAATATACCAACCAAGGGCAAAGGCTACTATCCATGAAAGGTTGTAGTACTTTATTTGTAATACGCCAATTTTAAAAAGGGTATCATCCGGATTCCAGGTAAAACCTAAAAAATACATAGTTAAGATTTTAAGTGGCTAAGATAATAAAATTGAACAGAGGCCAAGGGGTAAATTCCGCTGAACTTTCATGAAGATTTGAGCCCTTGGAGGTCCTTAGAAGATGTGAGAAATAAACTTAATTATTTCAGTGTTTAAAATGTTCAGGGTACAGGATCATAGCCTTCTCCACCCCATGGATTACAACTGAAGATTCTTTTTATTGACAGCCATCCCCCCTTAAAAAGGCCATGTTTTTTTAGGGCCTCAAGGGTGTACTGTGAACATGTTGGGGTATATCTGCAACTGGCAGGTGTTAAAGGCGAAATAACCAGCTGGTAAAACCTTACCAGAAAAATAAAGGGTGCGATTAGAATTTTTTTCACCTTAATAATTAATATTTAAAGACCCATGTTTATATTCTATTGTTGCCAGGGACTATATTAAAACAATAAATTCCCATGAGCAACCCGGCGGCGCTATAATTTCATTAAGAGACACTGAAAGTTGTGCCTTCTTTGCTGTCTTTTAATTGAATTCCAAGGGCAGCCAATTGGTCCCTTATCTTATCTGATGTGCTAAAATCTTTGTTTGTACGCGCTTCGTTTCGCAATTGAATTAGCAACTCAACAACGCCCGATAATTTTTCTGAGTCCTTGCCGGCATCAGTTATATTTTCCAGGCCAAGAACATCAAACACAAAACTATTCATAGTCTGGGTAAGAATATGTTTATCCTCCTCAGTGAGTTGCTCTTTTCCTTCTTTTATAAGATTTATATGTTTAACTCCCTCAAAAAGGCTGGCAATTAGAATAGGGGTGTTAAAATCGTCATTCATAGCATTATAGCATCTTTGCCTCCATTCTTTTACATCAAAATCTGAGGTAACTCCGGGCTTTAAATTACCCAGTCCGGCTATAGCTTCCATAAGTCTCTGATATCCCTTCTCGGACGCAAGCAGGGCTTCGTTACTCAAATCCAGAATACTGGTATAGTGCGCCTGCATCATAAAAAACCGCACAACAGAGGGTGAAAATGCTTTCCTTAATATGTTATTATTACCTGTAAAAATCTCATCAGGCAAAATGTTATTCCCTGTGGACTTTGCCATTTTTTTACCATTCAGCGTAAGCATATTGGCGTGCAACCAATATTTTACCGGAGAATGGCCATTGCAGGCTTCTGCCTGGGCAATTTCACATTCGTGATGAGGAAATTTAAGATCCATTCCTCCGCCGTGAATGTCAAAATTCTCACCAAGATATTTGGTGCTCATAGCTGTGCATTCCAGATGCCATCCGGGAAAACCATCACCCCAGGGGGAAGGCCAGCGCATGATGTGTTGTGGTTCTGCTTTTTTCCATAAAGCAAAATCCTGAGCATTCTTTTTTTCGTCCTGAGCTGCTAGTTCCCGTGTATTTGAGATCATATCTTCTAACTTTCTGCCACTCAGTTTACCGTATTCATAATCTTCGTTAAACTTTTTTACATCAAAGTATACAGAACCATTAATTTCATAGGCATAGCCTTTATCCAGAATATCCTTTATGATCTCTATTTGCTCTATAATATGACCTGTCGCTGTGGGTTCAATGCTGGGAGGTAAAAAATTGAATTTTTGAAGGATATTGTGAAAATCAACGGTATAACGCTGAACCACTTCCATGGGCTCTATTTGCTCCAACCGTGCTTTTTTGGCAATTTTATCTTCCCCATCATCAGCATCATCTTCCAGATGTCCTGCGTCCGTAATGTTCCGGACATAGCGCACCTTGTATCCTAAATGTCTGAGATAGCGAAAAATCATGTCAAAAGACATAAAGGTTCGGCAGTTTCCCAGATGCACATTGCTATATACTGTGGGACCGCAAACATACATTCCTACATGCCCCTCGTTAATTGGTTCAAATAGTTCTTTGGTACTGGTAAGAGAATTGTAAACCTTAAGCTGTTGTGTTTTATACAATTGCATGGTTGCTATATACAATTAGAAATTTG
>JAHEBI010000067.1:0-4051 GCA_024642325.1 Eudoraea sp.
GGATTTGGATTTACTTCGGCCAAAGAAGGGACTACTATTCTGGAAAATGAGGTCCTCTTTTTGGAGGTGAGCAATAAAGGAGGCCAGGTGATTGAGGCGAGGATGAAGAAATTTGTCACCTTCGATTCCATACCTATATATTTAGTTAAAGATGGCAATGCCTCTTTTGGGATAAATTTTTCAACAAGGGATAATCGCGTGTTGGATTCCAAGGATTTGTTTTTTGAACCATCATTGTCACAAAACGGGGATAATCAGGTGCTATCCATGAGGGCCAAGGTTTCTCCTGATCAGTTTCTGGAATTTCGATATGAAATAAAACCTGATGAATACCTTGTAGATTACACGGTTCGGTCTCAGGGATTAAGTGCCGTAATAAATGATGCGCAGCCCATTAATCTCAGTTGGAAGCTCAGGGGTATCCGGCATAATAAAAGTATACAATATGAAAACAGGTATACAAGGCTTACCTATAAACATGAGGAAGGGAAAATAAGCAAATTGTCTGAGAGTAGTGATGATGAAGAAATAGAGAATGGGGTTGCCTGGCTTTCTTACAGGCAACATTTTTTTAGTACCATCCTGGCAACTAAGACTCCTTTTGAGACTGCGGCTTTAAGTTCAAAGAACCTGGTTAAAGAGGAAAGCAAAGAAGCAACAGCAACCAAAGAATTTGCAACTATTGCACCTTTGAAAATTCAGGGCGGGGAGCTGTCCTATGACATGAATTGGTATTTCGGACCAACGGATATTAAGGTACTGTCTGAATATAAAGACCTGGGACTGGCAGATTCCATTCCATACGGATGGGGGATATTTGGTTGGATAAACCGATACGTTTTTACTCCTTTTTATGGATTTTTAAGCTCTTTTTTACCCTTTGGTATCGCTATTGTAGTTATGACTATCCTGGTAAGGCTCGTCATGTCTCCTGTGACCTACAAGTCGTATTTGTCTCAGGCCAAAATGAAGGTATTAAAACCGGAAATCACAGAGCTCAATGAAAAGTACAAAGATAATGCGATGAAAAAGCAACAGGAAACCATGAAGCTTTATAATAAGGCAGGGGTAAGTCCTATGAGTGGCTGTGTACCGGCCCTGTTACAGCTGCCTATTTTTTACGCCTTATTTATGTTTTTCCCAACCTCTTTCGCATTGCGACAGAAAGCTTTTTTGTGGGCAGAGGATTTATCTTCCTATGACACTATCGCAAATTTGCCTTTTACAATTCCTTTTTATGGAGATCATGTGAGTTTATTCCCAATATTGGCGTCTGTGGCAATCTTCTTTTATATGATGATGACCACAGGGCAGAATATGCAAACGCAACCCGGAATGCCCAATATGAAATTCATCATGTACCTGTCGCCCTTAATGATGCTGTTTTTCTTTAATAATTATGCCAGTGGATTAAGTTTGTATTATTTTGTTTCCAACCTTATTACCATCTTTATTATGTTGGCCATTAAGAAATTTATTCTTGATGAGGATAAAATACATGCACAGATACAAGTGAACAAGCTGAAGCCTAAAAAGGAAAATAAGTTTCAGCGTAAAATGCGCGAGATGATGGAGCAGGCAGAACAACAGAAAAAGAATAAGTAGACTTTTGATGCTATACAAACAAAAAGCCCTGGCAGTTCTGTCAGGGCTTCTAGCTTTAAGTAGGTTTAGTTTGGTAAGATTTGGGATTTCAAAGATGGACTATACTTTATCAATAAAAAAAGAATAGTTGTAAAGGGCCATTTTTTGTATGCTAACAGTTTCTATAATGATGTCTCTAATTTTCAGGTAGAATTCTGGACATTTTTCCTACAAAAAAAACTCCCTTAAATTAATAAGGGAGTTTTAGCTATCAAATAATTGAATTAGTCAAACAAAGCATTTATAGGATTAGTTTGTAGTATCTGGAATAAGTACTGCATCCAGCACATGTATTACCCCATTACCCGCTTGAACATCAACAGCGATAATACCCTTGCCGGTATTTCCCGCTCCATCTGTTACATCGGCTATATTTGAGCCTGTTCCGGGTAGAGTGATGGTTATGTCATCTCCTTCCAGTGTGCCGGCAGTTGTATCTCCGTTTGGAGTCAAGTCACCGGAGGTAATATTGGCCCCGCCCACTACATGGTGCAATAGAACCTGGGTTAAGAGAACTTCTCCCGGAATGGCATCCAAATCAGCAAAGGCATCATTTGTTGGTGCAAAAACCGTAAAATCAGGATTGATACCATCGGCATTACTGCCTTCTGTCCTTGACAAAATATTGACAAAATCAGTTCCCGGTGTTAATGTGGTTAAGGCCTCAACTAAAGTGCTGAAATTTGGATCTGCAGCGGCAAAGGTTACCACTGTTGGAATATCAATCACAGTATCCACAGCATGTATGATCCCATTCGTTCCAACAATGTCGGCAGTAGTTACTGTTGAAATTCCATTAAATTTTACTCCGTCGGAGGTATTGTAATATAAACTTAGGGGATTCATTCCAGGTCCTGTAGCGCTGGTATTGGTGTATCCAGCTCCACCACCGACAAGGTCTGAAGAGGTAACCACATCACCAATCACATGATTGAGTAAAACCTGAGAAAGTACAGCTGTATTCACATTGCCCAAAGGAGTTCCGTCAAGAAATGTTTCAAACGCCGCGTTATCGGGCGCCAATACGGTAAATGGTCCGTCACCGCTTAATACATCGATTAGATTTCCATCTGCTGCACCCAAGGCCACCGCTAAGCTGTTAAAATCTGCGTTAGCCCCTGCATGTGCAAGAATAGAGGGTATTGGTATTACTGCATCAACAATATGAATGGTTCCATTGGAAGCATCAATATCTGCACCGCCTTCTGTCACGGCTGAAACATTATTAAAGCGTACTCCGTTGGTCGTATTAAAATAGATGCTGATGTTGTTTCCGCCTGCACCTGATGCATTGGTGCTTGCGTAACCGGCACCTGATGCTACTAAATCACCTGAAGTAATATCAGCTGAAATTACATGGTTTAATAAAATTTCTGCCAATACATCTGATGGTACATCGTCAAGCGATGCAAAGTTATTAGAAGCTAAAAAAGCAGTAAAAGCAGCATTAGTAGGAGCTAGAACTGTAAAGGGGCCATCCCCCTGAAGAACATTCACCAAGTCTCCGTCTGCAGCCTGAAGTGCGGAAACCAGGATAGTAAGTTCAGGTGTGGATAATGCGATTTCGACAATATTTTGTTCCGTCTCCGGAGCTACTGGTTCAGAACCATTGTCGTCATTTGAACATGAAAACGAAATAACTAATGTGAACATAGCTAAAATCACTTTCATAAAATTTGGATTAGATTTCATTTTTTAAAGGATTAAGGTTTATATTAAATTGTTCAACAAAACTATAATAAAAATTAAACAAAAATATTTATTTATTAATTGTTTAACATTAGCAAGGAACTGAAGAGTTCATTATAAGGCCTATAAATACGTAAAACATCCTTGCCTGAAACAATCAGGACAAGGATGTATGATTAAACAAAAGGTTGCTTATGTTTAAGTAATATTTTAAAAAGTTTAACAGAAAATTAAATAATTTAACCTCAACATTTCCTTTGAGATCATAAAAAAACTGTCGTGAATACGACAGTTTTAAAAGTTTTTATTCTTGAGGTATCAAGTAGCTCAATTTGTAGTGTCCGGGATCATTACTTTGGTAATTAGATGAAGTACACCATTTGAAGCTTGAAAATTGGCAACTGCCAGAACGATGTCCATATTACCAGAGCCATCAGTGATGGTTACATCACCAAATGATAGCGAAAAGGTAATATCGTCGCCTTCTAAGGTGGTAGCTGTTGATTCGTCTGTAATATCTTCAGAGCGGAGATTGCCATTTACGACGTGATGTTGCAATACGGCGGTAAGCAAATCCTCATCAATATCTTCTACGGTATTCCAGTCCGGATTGCTCTCGAGCAATGCGTCAAAGGCTATATCGGCAGGCGCAAATACAGTAAATGGTCCTGTCCCTGAAAGCAGAGCCGTAAAATCCATACCCGGTGTTGCAGTGGTC
>JAHEBI010000067.1:4061-9193 GCA_024642325.1 Eudoraea sp.
TATATCTGTGGTTATAAAAGTCATAAGCGTAGGAAACTCTATTACCGTGTCGACGGTATGAATAACTCCATTTGATGCAATTACATCCTCATCAATAACTTTAGATACTCCATTAAATTCAATAGCAGCACCGATGGCATCGAAATAAAGAGAAAGCTTTGTTCCGCTGCTTGGCCCGTCTGCCAGGGTCTCTGCATAGTTCCTGCCAAGGGTTGCAAAATTAGCGGAATTTATTTGTGCACCAATTACATGATTAAGCAGTAGCTGTCTTAAAACAGCTACTGGAACGTCATTGATACTTGGAAAATTTCCGGTTGCTAAAAACAGATCAAATGCCGCGTTAGTAGGTGCCAGAACTGTAAAAGGACCAGGACCTTCCAGCGTAGTTATTAAATCTGTAAGTTCCAGTGCTTCAACCAAAGTAGAAAGATTGGGATTGGCCATTGCCACTTCAATAATGTTATCTCCGGATGCTGACCCGCCATTGTCATCATTATTACAAGAGAGGACAGATAATGCGAAAATGGCAGGAAAAAGGAAATGTAGGATGTTATGGATTTTTTTCATAATTCGTTTTTTTAATTGTTGTATAAAAATGCAATTTTTTTTGTTCGTTTTTTTTTCGCTCAATGAACTTTAGGATAATTTTAATATTCTTATGAATTTAAAATTATTATTCACCACTGTTATCAAATTGATACTCTAACGCTTTCTTTAAGGACCCTGGTGTATGGCTTCCTGATCTATGACCAAATGATAATCAAATTTTGTAATTTTGCAGCTCTTTAGCATCATGAAAAAAGTAGTAGTAGGACTTTCGGGAGGGGTAGACTCTAGTGTGGCGGCATATCTATTGCAGAAACAAGGATATGGGGTAATTGGCCTTTTTATGAAAAACTGGCACGATGACTCTGTGACCATATCCAGGGAATGTCCGTGGTTAGAAGATAGTAATGATGCATTGATCGTGGCCGAGAAGTTGGGAATCCCTTTTCAAACGGTAGATTTGAGTAAAGAATACAAGGAGCGCATTGTTGATTATATGTTCAGGGAGTATGAAAAAGGAAGAACACCCAACCCTGATGTGCTATGCAACCGCGAAATTAAGTTTGATGTTTTCCTTAAGATAGCATTGCAATTAGGAGCTGATTATGTGGCGACCGGGCACTATTGCAGGAAAGGGGAGATTGTAAATCCTGATGGATTCACTACCTATAGGTTGTTGGCGGGAGTAGATGAAAACAAGGATCAATCCTACTTTTTGTGTCAGCTTTCTCAGGAACAAATATCGAAAACACTTTTCCCGATAGGCGAATTGACCAAACCTGAAGTTAGGAAGATAGCCTTTGAAAATGAATTAATTACTGCAGATAAAAAAGATTCCCAGGGACTTTGCTTTATTGGAAAAGTGCGCCTGCCAGATTTTTTACAACAAAAGTTAAAACCGAAAAAAGGGCCCATAGTAGAAGTGCCCAATGACGTGTCTCAATACCAGCGAACTGCTCCTGTTTTTAACACTAAATTTGAGGAACTGGCCTATTATGCCCAAAAACCGGTATATGATATTTCAGACGGTAAAGTGGTAGGCCAGCATCAGGGGGCACATTATTTTACCAAGGGACAGCGCAAGGGCCTTGATGTAGGAGGCACCCCGGAACCTTTATTTGTCATAGAAACCGATGTTTCCGAAAACATCATTTTCACAGGGCAGGGAAAAACTCACCCGGGCCTGTTGAGGCGAGCCTTATTTATTACCAATGATGAATTGCATTGGGTAAGACCTGACCTGAGTCTTGAAGTCGATGAATCTATGGAGGTTTTGGCAAGGATTCGATACCGGCAACCACTTCAAAAAGCTACATTATACAGAGTGAATTCGGGGCTTTATGTTGATTTTGAAGAAATGCAGGTAGCCATTACTGAAGGGCAGTTCGTGGCCTGGTATATTGACAATGAGCTCATAGGTTCCGGAGTAATATCCTGATTGCTCTTAAAATGATGAGGATTTTATCACAGCATTTTAACACCCTGTTTTTGAAATATTAAATTGTATGCAAAATAGAATAACCACACTTTTTGGTATAGATTATCCAATCATACAGGCCGGTATGATTTGGGCAAGCGGGTGGCGACTAGCTTCGGCTGTTTCCAATGCTGGTGGCCTTGGACTTATTGGCGCCGGCAGTATGTACCCTGAAGTCCTCAGGGAGCATATTCAAAAGTGCCAGCAGGCAACGGATAAACCGTTTGGGGTTAACGTGCCTATGTTGTACCCGGACATTGATAAGTTGATGGAAATTATTATAAAATTAAAAGTTAAAATAGTATTTACCTCAGCAGGGAATCCCCGGACATGGACCCAGACTCTAAAAGAAAACGGTGTTACAGTCGTACATGTGGTAAGTAGTGTCAAATTTGCTTTAAAAGCCCAGGAAGCAGGTGTTGATGCGATAGTTGCCGAAGGATTCGAAGCAGGGGGTCACAATGGCCGGGATGAAACTACCACACTTACCCTTATTCCGGCAGTTCGTGAAAAAATAAGTATTCCCCTCATAGCCGCTGGAGGTATTGCCACCGGAAGCGCAATGCTTGCCGTCATGATTTTAGGGGCAGACGGCGTACAGGTAGGTAGCAGGTTTGTGGCAAGCGAAGAAGCATCTTCCCACCCATTATTTAAAGAGAAAGTTGTGGAAGCAGGAGAAGGGGATACCCAATTAACACTAAAAGAACTCGCTCCGGTAAGACTACTTAAAAACAAATTTTACGATGATATCCAGAAGGCTTATGAGCAAGGGTATACGCTTGAGGCGTTAAAGAACTTATTGGGCAGGGCGAGGGCAAAACGCGGCATGTTTGAAGGTGATCTGGAAGAGGGAGAGTTGGAAATAGGTCAGGTCTCTGCCCTTATTCATGATATTAAACCTGCAGCTAAAATAGTTGCTGATATGATGCAGGAGTTTAATAGTGCCAAAAATATGTTGGCAGAATTATAGAAATCACCAAGCATCCAAAGTATTCCTTCGGAATCAGCATGAATCACCCGAGGCATGTAAATATTTGATCAGGACCTTAAAGGTACCCGGAGCACATAACTATCAGCAGTAATATACAGCATTGACTTGTCTTTATTAAAAGCGCAGTTTGACGTGGCCTGGCCTGTTTTTATTTTTCCCAGCTCCTTGCCTTCAGGAGAGAATATAAAAACCCCTCCGGGACCTGTAGCAAATAAATTACCCTGATTATCGACTTTTAAGCCATCGGGCAGACCTTTTTCCTGGCTAACCAGATTTGTCGCATCAAAAAAGACCTTTCCATTGCCAATAGAACCATCCTCCATCACTTCAAATATTTTCCATATGGCAAGTTCAGGATCAGAATTGGCTACATAAAGAAACTTTTCATCAGGAGAGAAGGCAATGCCGTTAGGCCTGGTCAATTCCTTGGTTAACAATGTTAACTCACCTTCAGAACTGAGCTTATATACCCCTTGAAAATCAAGTTCTTTATGCACATCATCCATTTGTTGAGGCAATCCATAAGGCGGGTCTGTAAAATAAAGATCCCCGTTACTTTTGAACACAGCATCATTAGGACTATTAAATTTTTTGCCTTCGAAGGAGCCTACTAAGGTTATAAAGTCTGCTGATGGTTCCAGAACCGGACTTTTCATTAGTGCAATCTGTCTCGCACCATGTTGGCACAATACCAACTTTCCTTCATCATTTAAAAGCAATCCGTTGGCCCCAGGCTCTGATCCTTCAAAATTTTCACCCAGAAAGCCCGAAGGTTTTAAATACTCCTTTGCTTTTTCCCCTTCCTTCCAGCTATAGACAGCATTTCTTGGTATATCTGTGTACAATAACATCTCCTGATCCGGGAGCCAAAGTGGCCCTTCAGTCCAGTCATGTCCTTCTGCGATAACTTCAATTTTTGATTCTTTCGGAATTATTAACCACAGACTTTCATCATAGGCTTCAATTTTCCCTTCTTCAAAAGGTACCACAGCAATCGGTTTTTCTTGCTCCTTATTTATAGTCTCTTTTTGTTCGGTTTTGCACTGTACAAATAGGAGGGCGTTCGCTACTAAAAAGCTTAGAATGGTTATTTTTTTCATAAGAGTTTAAATTAATTTTAGGACCGGCTATAGTATCACCGTTCTGATTGATCAGGCTAAATGAACCAGCGGTATGGTCACTTTTTACACTTTGCAGTCTTAGATCTAATAATTCCGGAGCCAGTTCTATTAATGCTGGTGGCTTTCCATATAGTGTTCTTTCAAAAGATCGCGCCCAAAATCATTTGTAAGATCCCTTACTGCTGAGTGAACATGGTTGGCGTTATTTTGAGTATTGTCATATTCTATTAAAATCACAGGGCTTTGAATTCTATAGTAATGACCTTTACCTGGGGTTAAACTGCCTTCCCAGGAAAATGAAAGCTTATCCATCCCTGAAGCCTTTATTTTATCAAGCAGGGATTTGGAAAAACCGGATTCATAATTGCCAAGATAGACCATGAGTAGCTTTTCCAAAGCTTTTTGTTGATCTTGATTTAAATCTGCATAAGAAATACCCAAAGGATCCAGATTTGTTGCTTCCTTATTATTACTGGTATAAATTTCTCTGGGCGCCTCTGCGGAAAACAGAGCCTTGGCCAACTGTTCTTTTGAAAGGGAATTTACCATGGCAAAGCCCAGTTGTGTTTCCATTTTTAATACTTCCTTTCCTTTGTGCTTCCCCTCCCGGACAATAGCCGGGTTGGATCCTAGGAAAGAAGGGGTAGAGGCAATGATCTTTCCTTTTGAGCCCACAAAATTAAAGGAGATATGATGTCCTTCAAATCGCCAACCCCAAAATTCCTGGTTCTCGGGATCATTGAACACGGAAAAATGATAATTTAGTTCATCGCGAATGGAGCCATCCGGCATTTTGAAATTCCCGCTTTCAATTTCCAGCAAAACATTTTCCAGTGTTATGATCTCTTTTGTTTTTCTATAACCCTCGGCGCTTAAGGATGCTCTGAGCAGAGCCATTGCAGCCTGTTTTTGTTCATCATTGAAGTCGTGAAAAGTTGGTCCTTTTCTTATGATTGGCACAAAATTAAAATTTAACCGTTCTTCATCATCCAAAGCA
>JAHEBI010000447.1 GCA_024642325.1 Eudoraea sp.
GAATTTTGCCCGGTCTTCAAAGGCCAGCTTTTTGGCCTCCGCAAGTACATGCAGGTACTCGGTACTTCCAAAACCCATGGAGGCAATATCATAGCCCTCCAAAATATTCAGCATCTGCAGGGCAGCGGTGCCTTGCCCGTTAGGGGGCAGTTCCCAGATATCGTAACCCCGGTAGTTTATGCTTACAGGCTCCACCCAATTAGATGTATGGCCGGCCAGGTCTTCATATGACAGGAAGCCACCATGCTTTTTCATGTAGTTATCAATAGTACGGGCAATGGCACCTTTGTAAAACGCATCCCGCCCGCCTTTGGCAATCATTTCGTAGGTATTTGAGAGGTCCGGGTTTTTAAAAACTTCACCCTTTTTAGGTGGCCGACCATTGGGTAAATAGGTGGCGGCAAATCCTGGAAGGTCCTCCATCCCCTCACTGCCATAGTTCATTTCATAACTAATGACTTCCGATACAGGGAAGCCTTCCCGGCCGTAGTTAATGGCTGGTTGCAACAATTCTTTAACAGGTAGTTTTCCAAATTTCTGATGTAAAGCAAACCAGCCGTCTACACAACCCGGAACAGTTACCGGAAGGGGCCCGGTTAAGGGGACATATTTCATTTCCCGATCCATAAAATATTCGACCGAGAGGGATTTTGGCGCACGTCCGCTACCGTTAAATCCGTAGAGCTTTCCTTCCCTTGCATCCCAGACAATGGCAAAGATGTCGCCACCAATTCCGCAACTGGCAGGTTCTACCAAACCAAGCATGGCATTCGCTGCAATTGCCGCATCCATGGCACTCCCGCCTTTTTTAAGAATATCCAGTGCCACCTGGGTGGCTAGGGGCTGACTCGAGGCAGCCATGCCGTTGCGGGCCAGGATTTCAGAACGGGTCGTGAAGGTTTCCCCCGTGAGCCGGTCCTGCGCCCAAATATGGCCATTAAGGAATACCAATAAAAACAGTGAGAAAAGCTTTGTCATAGGAATCAGATTTAAACACCCTAAACTAGGAAAAAAGTTAGTGGATACAAGGAGAATCCCATGAAATATTCATGAAATTTTTCTTTCTAAAAGCGTGAAGTTAAATGCAGGGGCCCATAGAAATTCAACTTCTATATTTGCTTTGAAAGGAAATTAGGGCACTTTGATTGAAAACTATAAAATATTATCTTGCGGTATGACCAGAAAAATCACCTTCGTAAGCTTACTGCTATTACTGGCTGCCATATATGGATGCCAGCAACCTACATCAGTTATTTCCATTAATTCACCTTCAGACAAGAATGAAGTCTCGCTGTCTCTGGATAGTGAAGGAGGTGTCTATTATCAGGTTAGGCACAATGGTGAAGTTGTAATCGATACTTCTTATTTAAGTTTTGATTTAAAAGACCAGCCTGCCCTGGACAAAGGTCTTAAGATAGTAAGTTCTGAAAGTGCTTCTCAAAATGAAACCTGGGAAATGCCCTGGGGTGAGCAGCGCCAGGTGGTCAACAATTATAACGAGGTGACCATACATCTGGAAGAAAAAGAGGCGCCCAAAAGAAAATTTGATGTGATTTTCAAAGTCTATGATGATGGTATCGGCTTTCGGTATCATTTCCCGAGGCAAGAGGCACTCTCTGAAGTCATCATTATGGATGAAAATACGCAGTTTCAGCTTACCAACAACCCTATGGTTTGGTGGATACCCGGAGATTGGGACATTTATGAGCAACTGTACAGTACCACGCCATTCAATAAGATTGATGCAACCAGTAAACGGAATCATCCCAATCTGGCGGCCACCTACATTCCGGAAAATGCTGTAAATACACCTGTAACCATGAAAACAGAAAATGGTTTATACCTGAGTTTTCATGAAGCCAACCTTACTGACTATGCCGGTATGACATTAAAAGTGGACACCCTCAACCTTTCGATGCAAAGTGAGCTCGTAGGATCGGACATCACCGGATACAAAGTAAAAAGGGAAACCCCATTCAGTACCCCCTGGCGCACCATACAAATTGCCGACAGAGCCGGTGACCTCATTGAGTCCAAATTGATTGTAAACCTTAATGAACCGAATGCATTGGGCGATGTTTCCTGGATAAAACCCATGAAATATGTGGGCATCTGGTGGGAGATGCACCTTGGCAGGAGTACATGGGACTATGCCGGGACACAGGATATGAACAGCTGGGAAAATCTTGCAAATGCCAAACCCACAGGTAAACACGGGGCAACCACCGCCAACGCCAAAAGATATATTGATTTTGCTGCCGCTAACGGGCTTAAAGGACTGTTGGTAGAAGGCTGGAATACGGGATGGGAGCATTGGATAGGGTTTGAAGACAGAGAAGGCGTGTTTGATTTTGTTACCCCATATCCGGACTATGACCTTGAAGAGGTAGTACGGTACGGAAAAGAAAAGGGAGTAGATCTGATCATGCACAATGAAACCTCCGCAGCCCCAAGAACGTATGATCAGCAAATGGATGCGGCCTATGAATTAATGGAATCACTG
>JAHEBI010000448.1 GCA_024642325.1 Eudoraea sp.
ATGGCATTTTCACTAAGATCCAGCCCTATTAACACAACCTCCACGGATGATTTTCTAAAATATTTGGCCAGCTCCCTAAGCGTTTCCCCATCTCCACAGCCCATATCTACTATTGTGTAACAATTCTTAGGGAATTCTTTTATGAGCTCAGAAACTTTTTCGATGGTTATTGCATTCCCTCCTAAATAGCGATTGCTCTTATTGATATCCTTAAAAACCTGCCTAAGTGTATCAATATCAACATTTGGATCATCCATTAATTCCACTTCCGTATTTCTGTATTGCAGGTCTATCATGTTGTTATTGGTTTACCATGAGTCCTCTTAATTAATGTCCTGATAAGTCCGGGTGATTTTGTAATGGTCCCCATTAGCAGGTTGGAAGCGCCAGGGTTTAATAATAAGGATTGTAGCATCCTCCCTGTTTGTAATCGTCGCCTGAAGGTATGAGCCCATTCCCTGGCATAATCTGTTTCCATTTCGCTTCGGCTATAGTCTAAATTTTTAAAAAAATCATGAATTCTCTCAGATGCTATTTTAGCACTGTGAATAGCCATAGCCATACCATTACCACAAAGCGGATGAATTAAACCCGCTGTATCACCACACATCAGCATATGTGCTTCAACAGCCTCTTTTCTATCAAATGATACTTGTGCAATGCTCATAGGTTCATCAAAAAGCGGCTGTGCTTTTTCAAGAAACTGACATAGAAATATGTTTCTGGAAATGACATTAGAATTAAATTTATCAATACTTTTTTCAGTCTTGAAGCTTTTATAAGTAACTAAATAACAAAAATTAACGGCACCTGACTCCGTTTTGGACAAACCTCCATAACCCCCCTCGAAATTGTGCAGGGCTACGAGGTGGTCCGGGAATTCGGGTAATGAATAATGTGCCTTTACCCCTAACCATGGAGTGTTTTTACTTATAAAATCCCGCTTCAGTTGTTTATCTAATCCCGATCTTTTTCCATAAGCCCCTATAACAACATTGGCTATAAAACAATTTTCCTTATCTGTGTAGACAGTAAAAGTTTCTTTTGAAAAAGTGACATTGTTTACAATTTCAAATTTAACCGTAACCCCGACAGAAAGTGCCTTTTTGTAAAGGATGTGGTCAAAAGTATATCTGCTTATTCCAATACCCCCCAAAGGTAGTTTTGTCTGAAGCAATTTTCCCGTTTTTGTGGACAGTTGCAGGGTATCAATAGAAACCGTTTTGGGCAGTGCAACACCAAGTTGTTCCAGATAAGGTACTATCTCATTAGATACATATTCCCCGCATACTTTGTGATGAGGATAGGTGCAGCGCTCCAGCAGCAGCACATTATACGCTTCTTTTGCCAGGTGTATCGCTGAGGTTAGTCCGGCTAACCCACCACCTATTATGATTATATCGTAGTGATCCACGTATGGAAGATAGTTGTTTTTAAACGAAAAAACCCGACTTGTAAGTCGGGTTTAAAAAATAGAACCACTATTTATAAACTATCAATTAATTGGCCTGAGCCTTGGCATCTTCTATCATTTGCTTATTGGCAGAAACACCAATTTCCACTCTTCTGTTCCCGGCTTGTCCTTCTTTAGTGGCATTGTCAAACCTGGGTGCCGCTTCGCCAAAACCCTCAACAGTCATTCTGCTGGACGCCACACCTTCTGTTTTCAAATAATCTGCAACTGCGTTTGCTCGTCGTTTGGATAATTTCAGATTATAATCATCATTACCCACACTATCTGTATAGCCCTGTATCATCAGATTGGTATCCGGGAATTCCAAAAATATTTCAGCAACCTTATCCAGATTAGACTTGGCTTCCGCTGTTAAATCGGAACTGTCAAACGCAAAGTTCACACCACTTTTATCGTCAAAAATTATATGTATTCCTTCACCTACCCGTTTTACATCCGCACCAGGAATTTCAGTTTCAATTTTCTGGGCTTGTTTATCCATTTTATTGCCAATAAGTCCACCAGCCACTCCGCCAATAGCAGCGCCAATTAAGGCGCCTCCTATATTACCCCCAATAAGGCCACCAACCAAAGCACCTCCCGCACCACCAATGGCCGCCCCTCTTTGTGTTTTATTGGAATTTTTTATTGCATTACAGCTGCTGTTTAATGTTAGAAACATCATAGCAACCAATAGGATACTTGTAATTTTTCTTGTCATCTCAATACTATTTGTTAGTGTTAAATTTTAAAGCTTTACATCATTAGAAACCTTGTTTAAGGTAAGGACCACATCAAAAGGTTGCCCATCATAATCCACCTTAACCCTAAAAACAGCATTAGATTCATCCAGACTCTCTACGGCCATGCGATAACCACTTTTATCTCCGCTAAGAGGTTTGTTTTTAGCATCTACCAATTTAAACTGGATTTCGGTACTACCATCGCCGGGTTCGTAGAATGACCATAAAATACGATAAGTGCCCTCCTGGCAACTATCAGATCCATTAATAGAGAATCTTCCAGTTCCATTATTGGGAATAAAAA
>JAHEBI010000449.1 GCA_024642325.1 Eudoraea sp.
AAATTCTGATGCGCCTAAAGTTTGATCTATCAACACCATTTTTCCTCCAAACCATAAAAGGACACCTATTACAAGAATGCCTAAAAATTCCCCGGTTGGAGATGCCAGATTTTGTCTGTTGAGTAATTTATTGGAGTATATAAAAAAGCGTTCCGTAGAATTTTTAAATGTCCTATAGAACCTGGATTCGGCATTAAATGCCTTAATCACCCGGAGTCCGGCCAAAGTTTCTTCCACGACAGAAAGAAATTCACCCTGTTCTTCTTGCACCTTATCTGAACTCTTTTTTAGGGATTTTCCAATTTGGGAAATTATCATGCCTGCAATTGGTATGAAAATAAAAACAAATAAGGTAAGCTTTACGCTTATCATAAACATGATGCTTATCGTGAAAAGGATAGTAAGCGGCTCTCTGACAATTAACTCCAGGATGGAAAGAAAGGAATATTGTATTTCAAGGACATCTGACGAAATTCTCGCCATAACATCGCCCTTCTTTTTCTCGGAATAATAGGAGAGGGGAAGGTCCACAATTTTTTGGTACATACTGTTTCTTACATCTTTCAGGACACCATTCCTTAAAAAGGTAATAAAATACATGGCCAGATAATTAAACAGATTCTTCAGGAGAAATAGAAACAGCACCAATCCGATAACCAGGATCAAGGCACTCATTTCATCTTCTCCAGAATAGGCGGTTAGCCTATAGTTTAAATACTCCTTCAGATAGTCTTTTAAGTTTCCAAATCCTGTATATTCAGGTGCCTGAAAAACTTTTTGGGTTTTATCGAAAAGCACATCCAGCATGGGGATCAGGGCAGCAAAGGAAAGCGCACTAAAAAGTGCATAAAGTAAATTAAAAAAGATATTTAAGAATCCGTACCTGCGATACGGGAGGGCAAAACGCAGGATTTTTTTGAAATATTCCATTAATGAAGTTTCAGTTCTTTAAGAATCCTTTCTATTCGTACATCCAGTTCCTTATCTACTTTTTTAAAATTTTCAGGGGAATCAAGTTTGGTATTTATACTGAAGTAAAATTTAATTTTCGGTTCTGTCCCGCTGGGTCTGGCTGCCATTCTGGTCCCATCTTCAGCTGTATATATTAAAACATTAGATTTGGGTATTTCTATGTGTTTTATCGCTCCGTTTATCAGGTTTTTAGACGTTGAGGTGTTATAGTCGTCAACGATTATCACTTTTGAGCCTCCAATAGATTTTACCGGATTTTCTTTAAAGTCAATCATCATCTTGCTGATCTCTTCTGCACCGCTCATCCCTTTTTTGGTAATTGAAATCAATTTTTCCTTATAGAATCCGTACATCACATAACAATCAATTAATTGTTCATAAAAAGAACTTCCATTGGCTTTGGCTTCAGAACCTATTTCACAGGCCAGTAAAGTGGCCGTAACCGCATCCTTGTCTCTAACAAAATCACCCACCATATAGCCAAAACTTTCTTCCCCACCACCAATAAAATGTTGTTCGGGATAATCTTTGATCATCTTGGCAATCCATTTAAACCCCGTCAATGCCGTTTTGCACTCCACCCCATAGCTTTTTGCCATTTCCTCCATCATGGGGGTAGATACTATGGTGGTAGCTATAAACTCATTTCCTGTAAATCCCTTCTTTTTTCTCTGATCCAATAAAAATTTAGTCATCAGAAGCATGGTTTGATTTCCGTTCAGCAATTCCATTTTACCTTCAGGGTTTCGCACCGCAATGCCCAGTCTATCGCTATCCGGATCTGTGCCTACAACCATATCAGCCCCAATTTCTTCTGCTTTTTTTAGGGCCAGGGTAAGTGCCTCCGGTTCTTCAGGGTTAGGAGATTTAACCGTGGGAAAATTCCCGTCCGGAACAGCCTGTTCTTCTATAATAGTGACATTCCTGTAACCTGCACGTTTAAGGACTTCGGGAATTACGGTAATTGAAGTTCCATGCAGAGAAGTAAATACAATTTTAAAATTGTCCTTCCCCTTCGCGCCAAAGCTGCCATTATCCACAGATGCCTGAATAAAGGCCTCATCTACACGGCTATCTATTAATTCAATCAGGCCGGGATTGGCATTAAAATTAATTTCTTCATAGTTCAGCCTATTTATTTCTTCAATGATTTCATTATCCTGTGGAGGAACGATTTGCCCGCCATCGGACCAATACACCTTGTATCCGTTGTATTCTGGCGGGTTATGTGAGGCTGTCAGGACAATGCCGGCATTGCAGTCCAGATATCTTACCGCAAAGGAAAGTTCGGGGGTTGTTCGCAATTGTGAGAATAGATACACCTTTATTCCGTTTGCTGAAAAAACATTCGCAACTGTCCTGGCAAGGGTGTCGCTGTTATGTCTGCAATCATATGCAATTACGACTTTTAAATTTTTATCGGGATAGAGTGTTTTCAGATAGTTGCTGAGCCCCTGAGTACTTTTGCCTAAAGTATATTTGTTTATCCTGTTGGTGCCAATTCCCATG
>JAHEBI010000068.1 GCA_024642325.1 Eudoraea sp.
GGAGAACCAACAACCATCCAGAGCTTGCCATTTTTTTCAACTATAGTTGGGGTCATTGAACTAAGCATTCGTTTCTCAGGCGCTATACTGTTGGCTTCAGCTCCTATAAGGCCAAACATATTGGGGACTCCTGGTTTAGCACTAAAATCGTCCATTTCGTTATTTAAAAAGAACCCTAATTCATCGCAATAAAGTTTAGAGCCATATGCTCCGTTTAAAGTAGTAGTTACAGAAACAGCATTCCCCATCTGATCGACAATGGAATAATGCGTAGTCTCATTACTTTCTACAATATCCACCAGACCATGCTGTACCTCGGAGGATGGTGTAGCCGCATCAAAAGAAAAATTCTCCATACGTGCAAGTAAATACTTCCGGCTCAATAATACGTCAAGAGGAATAACCACGAAATCCGGATCGCCGAGAAAGTAATTCCGGTCTGCATAGGCACGTCGGGCTGCCTCTGTGAACAATTGAATAGATTTAGCAGAATTATGACCAAAGTTGGCGATGTCATAAGATTCTATCATTTTAAAGATTTGATTTATCGTTACCCCGCCACTGCTAGGAGGGCTCATAGAAATTACTTTTAGGTCTTTGTAATTGAATACGACGGGTTGCCGCCATTTAGCCTCGTAGCGCGCCAGATCTTCCTCAGTTACAAAACCTCCTTTATCTTGAATAAACCTGGCCAGTTTTTTGGCGGTTTCTCCTTTATAGAACTCATCCCTTCCGTTTAGTGCAATTCTTCTTAAGGTATTGGCCAGTGCAGGATATCTTAGTGTGTCGCCGGCGACACATTTGTTATAAAATAAAGTATTCTCCCCGTTTACGCTAATTATCTGATCCCAGTATCTATCAAGTCTGTCCGCTTGTTTGGGAGTTACCACAACCCCTTTATCAACAAGTTTTATAACCGGTTCCAGAATATCTTTTATAGGTAAAGTGCCAAATTTGTCGTGAACTTCAAAGATTCCGGCTATTGTTCCAGGTACTCCGGTCGCAGTTGCTCCCATTGTGCTCTTTTCGGGGATAACATTACCCAAAGAATCCAGGTACATATCTTTATGCGCTGCCAGAGGAGCCTTTTCGCGATAATCAATAGCTCCTATATTACCGTCACTTTTGCGGTAAACCATAAATCCGCCACCACCAAGATTTCCGGCAAACGGGTAGGTCACTGCCAATGCAAGTTCTGTTCCAACCATTGCATCGAAAGCATTTCCGCCATTTTGAAGTATTTCTAAACCAATTTTTGAAGCTTCTTCACGCGCAGAAACCACCATGGCATTTTTGCTTACCAGGCCAGTAGGCTTGGGGGGCTGTTTTTTACACTGTGAAAAAAACAGAAGTGCAAGGAGAAAAATCAGTATTCGCATATGGAAGTATATTTTTGTTTAGAAAAGCCAACCAGTTCATTAAAGAACGATGTAAATTCGACCTCAAATGCATCATAGTGTTTTTCGAGATCCATAATTGCAAAATTCATTTTACTCTTATTGTTGGTTCTCCTGTTCATACCATTTAAAACCTTGCTTATTCCTTCCAATTTAGCATAATTAAGTAGCCAATTATCACTTATCATATAAGGGATCATGCGTTTGGTACCTTCAGGTAGGATGGTAAAATTATCCTCCAATAAATTATAAAACTGATCTACATAAATGTCTAATGGGGTATCAGAATATTGTTTCCAGTTTTTGGCTAAAAAATGATCATAAAAAATGTCGACTATTACCATGCTGTAGTGACTGTAATTCTGATGCAATCTTTTACTGCTTAATTTTGCAATGGGGTGGGCATCTGTATAAGTATCTATTTCACGATGCAATAAGATTCCTTGTTGTATTCTGTTCGGGAGGTGTTTGTATTTGTTTCCCCTTATGCTGTCCGCAATGAAATTTCCGATGGTAATTTCGTCATCTCCAAAGGAGAGATATATATGTGCTAAAAAATTCATCAACTACGAATATAATCTTAGTGACTGAATTTACAAATTAGGAAGGCATGATAATGGCTAAGACATGTATATTTGCAAAAACATTTTATAATTCTATGACATTAATAAAATCCATTTCAGGCATAAGAGGTACTATAGGAGGAAAGCCAAACATTAATCTAACACCCATTGATACGGTAAAATTTGCTGCAGCATACGGTACATGGTTAAAAGACTATTCAGGATCGGATAATTTAAAAGTTGTTGTTGGAAGAGACGCCCGGCTTTCAGGTGAAATGATCCAGAATTTAGTAGTTTCTACTTTGGTCGGACTGGGAATCGATGTCATTGACCTTGGATTGTCTACTACGCCTACAGTGGAAATAGCTGTTCCCCTGGAAAATGCAGATGGCGGCATAATTCTGACAGCAAGTCACAATCCAAAACAATGGAATGCATTAAAGCTACTAAATGAAAAAGGTGAATTTCTTGATGCTGACGAAGGCGCAATTATTCTTCAATTAGCGGAAAAGGAAGATTTTATTTTTTCTGAAGTGGATGAACTTGGAAGCATAACCAGGAATGATGCTTATATAGATATACATATAGATGAGGTGCTTAATTTACCATTAATAGATGCAGAAACTATAAAAAATGCCAAATTTAAGGTAGTAGTAGATGGTGTCAATTCTACTGGAGGTATTGCGATTCCCAAATTACTGGAATCTTTAGGAGTGGAAGTTATTAAGTTGTATTGCGATCCTACAGGACACTTTCCACATAACCCGGAACCTTTAAAAGAACATCTGGGAGATATTTGTAAACTTGTTTTAAAAGAAAAAGCTGATTTTGGAATAGTTGTAGATCCGGATGTAGATCGTTTGGCATTTATTTGTAATGACGGCGAAATGTTTGGAGAAGAGTACACCTTGGTTGCTTGTGCTGATTATGTACTTGGAAAAACCAAGGGAAATACAGTTTCTAATTTATCATCTTCCAGAGCACTTAGGGATATTACGCTTAAACATGGCGGTCATTATGAGGCGGCTGCCGTAGGAGAGGTGAATGTAGTTACAAAAATGAAGGCCAATAATGCCATTATTGGCGGCGAGGGTAATGGTGGAATTATTTATCCGTCAAGTCATTATGGGAGAGATTCTCTTGTTGGGACGGCTTTGTTTTTAATGCTTATGGCAGAGAAAGGAGGTACGGTAAGAGAGCTTCGTGATAGTTACCCAAGTTATTTCATGAGCAAAAAGAAAATTCAATTAACACCGGAGCTTGATGTTGACGGGATACTGGTCGCTATGGAAAAAAAATACAGTGCCGAAGAAGTTTCCACGATTGATGGGGTAAAAGTAGACTTTCCAGAAAATTGGGTGCATTTGAGGAAATCAAATACTGAACCGATTATACGTATATATACTGAAGCAAAGACGCAGGAGGAAGCCGATTCCCTGGCAGATAGAATAATAGGGGAGATTAGAGTAATAGCAGGAATCTAACATTTAAATCGGTTTCCCGTTATTTAAGATGCCCTGAGTTTAAAGATATTTTTCAGGTACCTTATCCCTGTGCTTCCATCGCCGGTGTGTCCAAAGGTAATATGCGGGGTTCTGTATAATTTCTTCTTCTGTTAGCCTCAGGAACTGATTGGTAATTTCATTCTCAACGGTTTTGCGCCCTTCCAGTGCAATAGGAATGAATTCAGTTCTGTAATAGCCACGCTTGACTTTAGTTACTTTAGCAAATACAACCGCATGGTCGAACTTTCTGGCGAGTACTTCCGGACCATTAAAAACAGGGACTGTAATATTCATGAACTTTGTCCAGTAATGTGCCCGGTGGGCTTCCGGTGATTGATCACTTACAATGCCATATACCCCGGTTACACTATTTTGATGATTACGAGCCATGGTTATAACCGTCTCTTTCTGAGATATAGGGGTGGTATTCCAGATAGCGCGAATTTTTTTTATCAATCGGTCAAAATAAGCGTTTTCGATTTTTTGATAGATCGCAAATCCTTTTGATTTTACAAATCGATTTACAATAATACCCCATTCCCAGTTACCGTAATGTGGAAACATTACCAGTACACTTCGTTTTTTTTCCAATTCCAGAAGTAAATCAATATTGGGTAAGGTATAGCGCCGGGTTAATTCTTCCTCACCAATATTTAAGGTTTTAATGGTTTCCAGGAACATATCGCACATATGTTTGTAAAACTCCTTTTGTATGATTTTTTTCTCCTCTTCACTTTTATCAGGAAAAACAAGGGTTAAATTATTATAAACGACTTTTTTCCTATATCCAATAACGCGGTATACCAAAAAATAGACGATATCGGAAAAAAAATAGAATAACCTATAAGGGAGAATAGATATGAGCCATAAAAACGGATAGGCAATAATATATAACAGAAGTTGCATGCACGAAATAAATATGGGCAAATATAGCTATATTTAACACTTTATAAATTGACATTTTTATGAATATGCATCTTGCCACGATTGCAATAATGGTCGTAAATGTTTTGATATCCCTCAAGGGTTTTAATGATGTTGCTTTTTTTGACCGCTATAAATTTGCCATAGGGTCAATCAAAGCAGGGCAAAAAGACAGAATGCTAAGCTCGGGATTTCTTCATGTAGATCTTTCGCACCTCTTCATGAATATGTTTACCTTATATTTCTTTGCTCCTGTAGTAATTAACTGGTTTGGCTGGGAGAAGTTTTTGATTATATATTTTATCAGCCTTCTCGCCGGTAGTTTGCTCGCCCTGTTTTTTCATAAAAACGAGCCTTATTATAGTGCTGTTGGGGCAAGTGGCGCGGTAACCGGTATTTTATATGCGGCTATTTTACTGCAACCGGATATGAGACTTGGAATCATGTTTATACCTATCCCCATCCCGGCATATATTCTGGGTCTTGCATATATGTTGTACTCTATCTACGGGATGAAAAAACGATTGGGGAATATTGGCCATACAGCTCACTTTGGCGGAGCTATAGGCGGGTACGCCACAACCCTGCTTTTTATGCCTGAACTTATTATTACCGATACCTTCATGGTAATATTACTCGCTATCCCTATAATTATCCTGTTTGTTCTCGAAAAATTAGGTAAAATTTAATCGTTTCTGTATAATTTAGTAAGTATAAACCTTCAAATAATTCAGAAAAAATAAGATTTTAGGTAGATAAATCTCACTTATTCTTTGAATAAACACAGCTGTTGTATACCAATCCGGTTTTTTTGGCGTTAATAAAGTGCCCGAATTACAATAAAAAGCTACTTATGTTCAAAAGAGTCCCCTTTTTACTTATTACTTTTATGGTTTTATTTACATCCTGCAGCGATGAAACCACCATCTTTCAGGATGATTTACAAGATGATGTTTTATTGGAAAACAGCCAGGCTAAATTGTTAAGCAGTATTTCCTATGATAAATCCGGAGTGCTGGATATATTGGAAGAAGAACAAATTATAAACAAGTCTTTCCGTACTTCCAAAGAAGAACTTGCAGGTGATTACCCTTTAACACTTGTAGCTCAGGTTAAATCTCCAACTTATCAGGGCAGTGATAACCTTACCGCCTCACATGTGCATGTTGATGGTAATTTTGCCTATGTTTCTTATAACACCGCCGGGGAAGATTATTTAGGAGCATTAGATATTATTGATATCAGAAATCCTTATAGTCCTTTATTGACTTCGAGATTATTCTATCTAAACGCAGATATCAATGCTTTACAGTATAAAGATGGATATTTATACGCGGTTGGAGGTGTCAATGCGGAAGCTTCTGCTACAGCCACTTCCAATTCATTTATTGCCAAACTTATGGTGGTTAACGGCAGGTTTGATCTTAGTTCAGGCATTGTTTATGGTTTTCAGGAAGGTTTTAATGCCAATGATGTTTATGTTGATAACGGCAAAGTTTTAGTGACAAGTGGCAAAGACGGCTCATTAACCGCCTATGACCAGAACGATTTGTCAGTATTAAATGAAGTGCCATTTGCCGACCTGCGTTCATTGTCAATAGATAACGGATCTATTGCATTGCTTGATGCCGGGACCGGGATTACTATTCTCGATTCAAACTTTCAGACACTCAAGGAAATATCCATATCCACGGACTTTGGTTCAGCAACGAAGAAAATCATTGATTTTAACGGTGATAAAATTATAGTTTCTGAAGGAAATAAAGGCGCCGGAATATACAGTTATTCTTCTGGTAGCCTTTTAGAATACATCCCTATTTTGATAAACCCTGATGGAGTGGATCAATCTGATAAGGTAACCAATGCGGTTGCCGCTAACGAGGGAGTACTGCTTATGGCCAATGGAGGTGCAGGTCTTTGCCTGTCTGAAGATAATGGCAATGCCGCAGATCTTGTTGGAATAATTGAATTGGAAGGATCTATCAACTATGTAGCCTCTAAGGATGATTATATTTTTGCCGCTTCCGGTAAAGAAGGGCTACAGATTATAAAATTGAACAGACCTGATGCAAGTTTAGAGGCCCAGTGTGCCAATACTCCCAGATATAAGAGCAGTTCAAATTTAAATGTAGATCAGGGCCAGGACCTGGCATATAGTGGCTCTAAAAGGTTTAATAATTTTAAGGTTAGTGGAAATTTACTTTTATGTGGTTCCTGGACAGTGAGAGAAAAAGTTGATATTAACAGCAATGCATTATTTGCTATGTCCGGTTCTTTTGTAGTAGCAAGAAACGATAAGCGAAGAAATGTAACAGTTGATCAGGGAGCCACTATGAGAATTGAGGGTGATATCACCATTTACGGAGACTTGATACTAAATGACGGGGCCACACTTGAATTCTTAGGCGGTGACTCCAAGGCTAACATATTTGGAAATGTAATAAAAAATGGCAATGTAACAATCACAGGAGATTTTGAGGATATTAGAAATAAATTCTAAAAAAAACTAAAAATATAAAAAGCCCTTACAAACTTGTAAGGGCTTTTTATATTATAATAACACTTATTATTATTGAAGCATTTTTGAAATTTTATCTTCAAGGGCAGGACCTCTTAAATCTTTGGCAACTATTACCCCGTTCTCATCGAGAATAAAAGTTGCTGGTATTGCCTTTACATTGTAGAGTTCAGCAATTTCATCAAAATAATTAATATTGGAAACATGGTTCCAGACCAAACCATCTGCTTCAATGGCATTCGTCCAATCTTCAGCACGTTTGTCCAAAGAAACACCAAGAATATTCAAACCCTTGTCGTGGTATTTTTTATATACCTCCACAACATTCGGATTCTCTGCCCTGCATGGTTTACACCAGGCTGCCCAAAAATCTACAATTGTAACTTTTCCTAAAACATCATGCAGCGCCAATTCATCTCCGGCAGGTGTAGGAGCGACAAAATTTGGTGCCTTAGCACCAATTGTAGTGCTTGCAAGCTTATCAAGCTTACTTTTAATACGCTGGCCAACAACAGTTTCTTTTATGGCTGGTGTAAGTGCCTCATACAATTCCATAATTTCATTTTCAGGAAGTGCTTTTGTAGCCAGTACTTTTTCTATGATTAAAGCAGATATAAGGGCTTCCGGATTTTCCCTGGCAAATTTTAATTCAAATGTTTTGGCCTCTTCCTGTAATTCGAAGTATTCATCCCTTAAGGATGTCATCGAAGCAGTATCCTGCCTTGCAGTGGCATTCATCATTTCATCTGACATAGATTTCGCCCTCTGTGCAAGGTTTCTTGATTTATCAAGGAAGTCAGCGAATAAATCATTCTGTAAGGTGCCCTCAATTTCGGCGAAAGCCAGGCTGTCTTTTTGTGCTTTTACTTCAATGGTGCCATTTTCAATAACCACCGGGATATTTCCTCTCACTCTGCTGATTAACAAATAATGCAGCTCCGGCTTTGCGGAAGAGCCGGTAAAAGTAAACTTCCCATTTTCTAATGCAGCTGTATCCACTTCAATTAACTGATTAGCTTCATCTGTCTTTTTAAGGAACACCTGGGTTCCGTTCTCCAAATCACCATTTAGGGTGCCTTCCAGTTTAAATCCTTCAGGAGATGTATTACATGCTACAAGTAACCCTAATAGTAATCCCGGCAATAGATATTTTTTCATCATTTTTTAAATAAGATGTGCAAAGGTAATTATATATGGCAGAATAAAAAAAGTCCTTATACATAAGGTTATGTTAAGGACATTTTAATGGGAATGTATTGAATCAGAACTGATAACGGACCCCCAGTGCGATATCAAAGTCAAAATTATCTGAAAAATCTTCATATCCTATAATACCTAGTTCTGGTCTTAGATCAAGAGATAGCAACAAAGGGATATCAAAATTATATTCCACCCCCACATTTCCTGCAACGAATACAAAAAACCCGCCATCAGGAGTATAAGGCCCAGCAGTTCCATTCCCGGGTACCGGTTCAAAATTTGCACTTCCAAATCCTGCGCCTGCGCCATAGAACCAATTGAAATTGCCATCTATATGACGCACCCATTCATAAATCCCTGAAATTTTGAAAGCATCGTACTCCCTGCTGTCCCTCCAGCCCAGATTTAATTCTAACCTGTGGTATCTGCTAAGTAATCTTTGGTATGAGATTTCTGCCCCAAATCCATCACTTTCCCCAAGACGAAGGCCAAGAGCGTTATCTGAAATTTCCTGAGCACTTACAGTTATTGATAAAAGGCATGCCAGCAACAAAAAAGGATTTAAAATTTTCATAGGTTCTGAATTTAGGTTAGGTATAAAATCACCAATCAAAAGTGGCTCTCAGCTAATAAAAACTTAATTTAGCGACTAAAATTGTTTCAGATTGAATAAAAATCTTTTTACAGATCTTCGTAATTCCCTTGCGGGTGGTTTGCATACTGACGAACTTTCAAGGGCTCTGTATGCCACCGATGCTTCAGTATATAGAAAGGTGCCCCTGGCCGTTGCTTTTCCAAAAGATGAAAGCGATATCACAAAACTGATCTTATTTGCAAAGCAACAACATCTTGGGTTAATACCGAGAACTGCAGGAACATCCTTAGCCGGTCAATGTGTAGGTGA
>JAHEBI010000450.1 GCA_024642325.1 Eudoraea sp.
ACTCCCAAGGGCTGTTTTTCTGATAAAGGACCTTCTGCTTTCCATTAAAAAGATTATTCTAAGTGCTCATTTTGGTTTCTTTTAGCTACAATCTCCACCAGCCAGTAGATTAATTCTCCCAAACCACCGACGAAAATGAATAGTAAAATCCACAACAGCAGCATATGGCCCTGCTTTAGATTAGGATTCTGAACTGCATGTACTATGTAGAAAACTAAACTTGAAACAGACAAGAGGATCACTAAAAATATAACGACCATAAAACTACCCACCCATTGTAAAATAAGCTCCGGGGGTTCATTATGAGCTTGCTCCAATTCGGGGATATTACTGAATATGGAAAATAAAACAGCAAAATACCCCAACATCATAATAAACAATATAATTATGGGCGAAAGAGCGAAAAAAGCTTGCCAATATTTATTATGTATCATATATCCCTCTTATTCTTTAAAGTTAAACAAAATTTCATTCAACTTAAAGAATTTAGGCGGGGATTAGATAGGGTATTAGTCTTTTTTATACTTTTCAAACCAAGCCATAACACTGGCTATTTTAGCAATAAGATTACTTGGTTTATTGGCAATCCCATGTGATGCGCCCGGAATTCGGACCATGGCTGTTTCTACTTTTTCCAGCTTTAGAGCGGCATAAAACTGCTCGGATTCGGCAATTGGAGTACGGAAATCTTCTTCTCCTGTTAAGAGCATAGTTGGAGTTGTAATATTTCCCACATAAGAAAGTGGCGACCTTTTAAGATAGCTACTTGGATCTTCCCAGGGTTTATTGGGAAACCAGTACTTATAGAAAAATCCAATATTATCGGAATAGAGTACAAAACTATACCAGTTAATGACGGGTTTGGCTACAACTGCTGCGGCAAATCTATCCGTTTTACCCACGATCCATGCAGAAAGTACACCTCCGCCACTACCTCCTGTGACAAACATGTTTTTTTCGTCCACTATACCTTTTTTAATCACTTCGTCTACACCGGACATCAGATCATCATAGTCATGGTTCGGATAATCATGATGAATCAGATTTCCAAATTCTTCTCCATAACTGGTACTACCTCTTGGGTTCGCATATAAAACTAAATATCCCCGTGCTGCGTATAGCTGGATTTCCGCGGAAAAAACGGAGCCATAACTCTGAAAAGGCCCCCCATGGATTTCCAGAATAAATGGATATTTTTTAGAAGGATCAAAATTTGGGGGTTTTACCAGCCAACCCTGTACCTTTCGATTGTCAAAAGAAGATTCCCACCAAATTTCTTCAACCTCTGCAAGGTTCCTGTAGGAGAACAGATCGTCATTAAGCCTTGTAATTCTTTGATGATTATTTTTGTAAAAAGACCCCAAATCTGCCGGATGTTCTGTACCCCCCAGAGTATATGCAAATTTGTTGTTATTGGATACGGTGAAAGAAGCCGCATTATAAGGTCTGCCTAAAGAAAGTCCTCCTAAATTTTCAAAAACCTGGGTTACTTTACCTGCAGTTGAAATATAACCAACTTTTGTATCTCCCTTATCATCATATTGAAAGTAGAGACCTTTGCCATCACCAGACCAACTAATATTTCCAATATCCCTGTCAAAATCCCCGGAAATAAGCCTGGAATTGGAGCCGTCAGTATCCATAAGGTACAACTTCGTCAGCTGATACCCCTGATATTTATCATCAAATCCGGTGTAGGCAATATACTTGCCATCAGGTGAGAGTACCGGGCCACTATCTGGTCCGAGACGGTCTGTAAGGGCTTTAATAGAATTAGTGCTCAATGTAAGTTCTTGAATTTCACTATTCCTGGGTTCAAATTCATGGTTTTCGTGCAGGTTTGCCGAAAAATATAGTCTCCGGTTGTCTTTTGACCAGATAGGTGCCCCGTGATCGTATTCAGTAGCGGTAAGTTGTCGGGGGGAACCTCCATCAGTAGAAAGAATGAAAAGCTGTTCATTCCCGCTTTTATAATATCCCTGGCCATCACCCCTGTATTTAAGTTCATCTATATAGACAGGAGGTTTGTTCCAATTGGCGCCTTCTGGTTTTTCCGGTAATTTAATGATAGATTCTGATTTTTTAGGAACAAACATTGTGAATGCCAAATGAGTGTCATCATGAGACCAGCTAACTCCTCCCGGGGCTGAAGACGTATTGGTAAGGGCAACGTATTCCTTGGTATCCAACCACATCATAAAAAGTTTAACTTTATCATCCTGCATGTTGGATTTAAAAACAATTTTATGTCCATCATGTGACCAGAGTGGCGCAAAGTCATTATGGTTTCCTGTAGTAAGTGGCCTGTTTTGAGAGCCGTCAAAATTAACCATCCACAAATTCGAAAGGTTTTTATCGGTCATTATATCCTTAAAATTCCGCACATAAATTATTTTAGTCCCATCCGGAGATATCTGAGGATCTGAGACAAATTCCATGTCAAAAATATCT
>JAHEBI010000451.1 GCA_024642325.1 Eudoraea sp.
GCTGCCACAGCAGGGGCAATAGCCGCTATGCCTTTTAATTGGTTTTCCTGTATTTGTTTTGCGGTTTGCGCAGTATCAACATCTTCAACCATCTTAAGCTGAGGCTGGGACTTTAAAAACTCTCGGCACTGTAACAGGGCCATAGGATGCGATCGTACTTCTCTCAAGTCTTCCAATTGCTGACCATCCAACACCATTAAATGGTGATGGATATTCAGATAATACTCCCCAATAATGTGTAAATTATTTTGATAAACAAGAGCATAATTAGGTATTATTGAACCTGCAATTGAATTTTCAATAGCCATAACACCTTTATCCGCATTTTTATTTAGCAATTGGTCTACCAGCGAATGAAATGACAAGCATTCCACTAATTCTATATCATTACCAAAATAATCCAAAGCCACCTGATGATGATTAGACCCTTTTATTCCCTGTATGGCTATTTTAAGACCCATATGGTTAAGTTATTTTCAAAAAAAAATCCCGTATTTCACGGGACCTTATCTGATATATTGTTTACAATACTCTAAAACAGTCCCGCACTTCTTTTAAAAAAGAAGTAAAAATAGAAACCATTCCAAAAGTAATTGCTAGTCATTGTTTTGCAAATCTTTGGCTAAGGTAAATATTATATTTAAAAATCGATGTTTATAAATATCTTTTTGGGAATATTCACAGTATTCCTCAATTCTTTGCGGATATTTTTTTGAATACAAATTTTTTTTGTGAATTTATCATTAATTCAAATAGGCAAAGCTTCTCATTTCCGGATATTTCGACGGATTAATCAAAATAATACAAACGAAATTCTGGCTTATATTTGTACTGTCTATTTTAAATAAAAATTCAGCATATGTCTTTAAAGGTCAAAAATATCTCTAAGAGTTTTGGTTCACAAAAAGCATTAAATGATGTGTCCTTTGAGATAAAAAAAGGGGAGATCGTAGGATTCCTGGGGCCAAACGGAGCGGGCAAATCCACCATGATGAAGATCCTGACCACTTACAGTAAAGCTGATAAAGGCCAAGCTTTTGTCAATGAATTTGACGTGCTCACACAACCAAGAGAGGTGCAAAAAAGTATAGGCTATTTACCAGAACATAACCCACTTTATAAAGACATGTATGTAAAAGAATATCTTGCTTTTAATGCCGCGATTTATAAAATATCCAAAAAAAGAATAAGCAGTGTAATTGAACAGACCGGATTAAGCCCTGAAGCCCATAAAAAAATAGGGGAGTTGTCTAAAGGATACCAACAGCGCGTTGGACTTGCCTCTGCTCTGCTTCATGATCCTGAAGTGCTTATATTAGACGAACCCACCACAGGTCTGGATCCTAATCAGCTTATTGAAATAAGAAAACTTATTAAGCAATTCAGCCAAAAAAAGACCATCTTGCTCTCTACTCATATTATGAAAGAAGTAGAAGCTGTTTGTGACCGGGTGCTTATTATTAACAACGGCCAGCTTGTGGCGGATAAAAAACTTGCCGATCTGAGAGAGGATAATGAACAGATTATAGAAGTTGAATTTGATTTTCGTGTGGAAGAGGCCTTCCTGAAAAGGCTTCCCAATGTAATAAATGTGTCTAACACCGGAGGTTTTATATATGAAATAACGTTTGACACATCCAAAGATATGCGTTCGGTTGTTTTTGATTTCGCTCATGATAATCAACTAAAAACGCTGCAACTAAGTAGAAAAAATAAAAATCTGGAAGGTTTATTTACAGAATTGACCGGTAATTAGATCAACTGATTGTTTCGGGAGAAATTAAAACATCAATTATAGCATCTAATTCTGATTGGACCTTGGGATCTGTACAGTTAATTAAAATCGCTATAACAATTTTCAGTTTAGGGTAAATAATAAAATTGGAATACCCTCCTACCCCATTTCCTAAGTGCCCATAGTATGCTCTTCCTTTCTTGTCCAGACTGGACTGCCATCCAAGTCCATAATAGGTAAGTATTTCTCCTATTTTCTGTGATGTAATAAATTGATTTATAATTGCTTCTTCGGCAATCTTTCTATCCAGATAAGCCTGCCCGAGTTTAGCCAGATCTGCAGAAGTAGATAAATAACCACCCCCGGCAAGTTTGTACAAATTGTTTACCGCTATGGCCTTTGAAAATCCCGTAATTTTCTTCGAATAAAATGTTGCCCTGTATCCATTGTCGTCATCCGGAAGTTCAGGGTAGGTATCAAAAAGGCCTAAAGGCTTTAATAAGGTATTTTCCACATAATCCGAAAATGGGGTTGAACTTGCTTCCTGCATAGCCAAAGACACCAGCACCCAGCCATAACTCGTATAAAAATAATCTGAGCCCGGTGTGAATAGCAAATCATCATGCTTAAATATCTCAATTCCTTCCTTTATGCTGAATGGTTTATTAAGTGCGTATTCCTTTCCTTTATAACCCCTTATACCAGCAGTATGACCG
>JAHEBI010000069.1 GCA_024642325.1 Eudoraea sp.
AGAATTGACGGTTACCCAGTTTATTGCGCTGACCAAGAAGATAGGTGATGACTCCATTTAAACTCACAGACGAACTACTGGCAGAAATTGAACTGCTTATAGAATCCAGGAAAGACACTGAATTAAAGTCTCTTATGGAAGAGATACACTATGCCGATATTGCGGAAATAGCAAATGATCTCAGTGAAGATTCAGCAACCTACCTCATTAAACTTCTGGATAGCGACAAAACTTCCGATGTGCTTATTGAATTGGATGATGATGTTCGGGAAGCAATCCTTAACAACATGTCCTCCAAAGAAATAGCTGGAGAATTAGAAGAACTGGATACAGATGATGCTGCGGATATTATTGGAGAGCTTCCACAGGAAATTGTTGAGGAAGTAATTTCGGAAATAGAAGACCGGGAACACGCCAGGGATATTGTTGACCTTTTACGTTACCATGAAAATTCTGCCGGCGGACTTATGGCCAAGGAATTGGTAAAAGTCAATGAAAATTGGAACGTACTTACCTGCGTTAAGGAAATGAGGGCCCAGGCCGAAAATGTAACCAGGGTTCATTCCATTTATGTTGTAGATGATGATGACAAACTCAAAGGCAGGCTCTCCCTCAAAGATCTGCTTACAACCTCCACAAAATCACCGATTAAAGATATTTATATCCCAAAAGTGGACCGGGTTAATGTAAATGAAAAACCGGAGGAAGTGGCAAAAATTATGTCCAAGTATGACCTGGAAGCCATTCCTGTAGTGGATGAAATTGGCAGATTGGTTGGCAGAATTACTATTGATGACATCGTAGATGTTATAAGGGAAGAAGCAGAGAAAGATTATCAGCTGGCAGCAGGTATCTCTCAGGATGTAGAAGCCGATGATAGTATTTGGGAATTGACAAGAGCCCGTTTACCCTGGTTGTTTCTGGGTCTAATGGGTGGAATAGGTGCAGCAGCCATCATGGGTGGCTTTGAAGAAATGATAAGCAAGCATGCCATCCTTTTCTTTTTCACACCTTTAATTGCAGCCATGGCGGGAAATGTTGGGGTACAATCCAGCGCTATCATAGTACAGGGTCTCGCTAATGACGATCTCAAGGGAAGCATAAGTAACCGACTGATTAAGGAAATGCTTTTAGCTGCATTGAATGGAATTATTCTGGCCATTGTACTGCTGCTATTTACCTGGTTCTGGAAAGGAAATTTTCCTGCGGCCGTTGCTATCTCAATTTCCCTGGTTGTGGTAATTGTTGTTGCCGGAATTATCGGAACATTTATTCCTTTGTTTTTAAATAAAAGGGGCATAGATCCGGCTATTGCCACCGGGCCTTTTATTACGACAAGCAATGATATTTTCGGGATCCTGATTTATTTCTGGATAGCAAAAGTTATTTTGGGAATTTAGACTTCACTTTTATTTAATTTGGATACCTTAGAGTCCCCGAATTCTAAATTGAATACTTTAAGAATTTCAGTTTATGTCAATTAAAGTAGGATTAGTTCAGGAGAGCCCTGTTTTTTTTAACAAAGAGGAAACCATCTCCAAAATTGAAAGGCTCACTAAAACTTATGCGGGTGAATGATGCAATTTATTAGTTTTTCCCGAGTCATTTATTCCGGGTTACCCACGGGGATTTACTTTTGGGGCTACTATAGGCAGCAGATCTGAAAAAGGGCGCAAGCTTTATGCCGAATATTATGAAAACAGTATTGATGTAAATAGTGAAGACCTTAAAAAACTCGAATCCATTTCGAAAAAATACAAGATCTACCTGGTAATAGGGGTAACTGAAAAAGACAATATAAGCGGCAGTTTATACTGTTCAATGTTGTACATTTCTCCAACTTCCGGATTGCTCGGAACGCATCGAAAAATTAAACCTACCGGAACTGAAAGGATAATATGGGCTGAAGCTTCAGGTGAATCACTAACTACCTATCAAACGAAAATTGGCAAGTTGGGGGGGCTGATCTGCTGGGAGAATTATATGCCTCTGGCGAGAATGTCCATGTACAGAAAAGGAGTTGAGGTTTATATAGCGCCAACTGCCGATGCAAGAGAAGAATGGACCTCCACGATGCAACATATAGCCCTGGAAGGTCGTTGCTATGTACTTGGTTGCAACCAGTATTTTACCAAATCCATGTATCCGGAAAACTACCGTTCCCTTGTTACCGATGAACCTGAGACAATGTGCCGGGGAGGTAGCCTTATTGTAGCTCCAAACGGGAAAATTATAGCAGGCCCTCTCTATGATAAAGCCGGTGTTCTTATGGCCGAATTAGATCTTGAAGAAATTAAGTTAAACAAACTCGATTTTGATGTCATTGGACATTACGCCCGAAATGATATTTTTCAATTTGACGTAAAAGATCAACCCGAAATTAAGAAGGAAAAGTAATGACATTATGAAAATCCGAATGCTTTATCTTTTTGTCCTAATCTACTTGAGTAATGGTTGTACAACTGAAAACAAGAGGATGTTAGATCTTGAGATTAATCCTGAGCAGCTTGAAGTATTTGGCCAGGATTATATTTCCACCCCCTTATATGAAAGAGATATTGCTATTTCACCTGAGGGAGACCAATTGGTCTATACCCTTGGAAATTACCAGCAGACCGTCAGGAGTTTGGTAAGCTTAAAAAGGAAAGGAGATAAATGGGGAGATAAAGAAATCTTAGCCTTTTCAGGGAAGTACAATGATATTGAACCTTTTTTTGCTACTGACGGCAGTAAATTGTTCTTTGCTTCCAACAGACCTATAGATGAAGACAGTACAAGAACCGACTATAATATCTGGTATTCTGAACTGATAAATGGCGAATGGAATAAACCCCGTGCTTTAGATACCCTGGTGAATAGTCATGGAGATGAGTTCTACCCGTCTGTAAGTGCTAATGGCAACTTGTATTTTACGGCAACAAGAACGGGCGGGGTAGGCAGAGAAGATATATTTGTAAGCAATTTTTCTGAGGGGGTTTACAGTGCACCCTTCCCGCTTGATTCAACTATTAACACCAAAGTCTATGAGTTTAATGCCTATATAAATCCTAATGAAGATTTATTGATTTTCAGTTCATATGGAAGAGATGATGATTTAGGAGGCGGAGACCTTTATTACAGTAAAAAAGATAAAACAGGAAAATGGGGAGATTCTAAAAATTTAGGTGACATCGTAAACTCAGATAAATTGGATTACTGCCCGTTTATAGATATTCCAAGAAATAATTTTTACTTTACCAGTGACAGGAGCAGGCCTATGGAAGGAAGGATTAACACCGTCAATGAACTAGTTATGGAAGCCAATAAAATTATGAATGGTATGGGTAATATTTACCGGATACACCTGGATAAATTAAATCTAAATTAAAAGAAATGAAAGCCATTAATTTAAAAGAAAAACATTCCTCATTTACCAATAAATGGCATCCGCATCAAATTGCGCAGGTAGATGATATGCAGGTAATCCTTGCAAAGATTCAGGGAGAGTTTGTTTGGCATTCCCACGAAAATGAGGATGAACTGTTTCAGGTTTTAAAAGGCACCCTATATATGCAATTCAGAGACCGGACTGAAGTTGTGAAAGAAGGTGAAATCATAATTGTCCCAAAGGGTGTAGAACACAATCCGTCTACAAAAAACAATGAAATAGTACATTTATTGCTTTTCGAAAAGTTAACAACGGCCCATACGGGAAACGTGCATCACCCAAGGACACAAACCGAATATCCAAAAATTTAAACAAGTATGAAAATCCTCCACGTAGACACCAACCATCCTTTGCTCATAAATGAATTCAACGCCATGGGTTTTCAGAATGTTGAAGAATATAAAGCATCCAAATCCGAGGTAGAAAAGACTATTCATTTATATGACGGGCTTATTATCAGAAGTAGATTTACTATAGATCAGGCATTTTTAGACAAAGCAGAAAATCTCAAATTTATAGGCAGGCTGGGTGCCGGCCTGGAAAACATCGATGTGGAATATGCAGAGTATAAGGGCATTTTTTTAGCCGCTGCACCGGAAGGTAACCGCAATGCTGTTGGAGAACATACCCTGGGGTTATTGCTGGCCCTTCTTAATAATCTGACAAAAGCAAACCATGAAGTAAAATCAGGGAAGTGGGATAGGGAAGGAAACAGAGGGATTGAATTGGATGGCAAGACTGTTGGTATAATTGGTTATGGCAATACGGGTAAAGCCTTTGCCAAAAAACTCAGAGGCTTTGATGTTGAAGTTATTTGTTATGATATTATAGGCGGCGTCTCTGATGAAAATGCCAGGCAGGTAGGAATAATGGAATTGAAACAGAAATCTGATATAATAAGCCTTCATGTACCTCAAACCCCGGAAACATTAGGTATGATTAACCACGAATTTATCAGTTCATTCCAAAAGCCTTTTTGGCTGCTAAATACATCGAGAGGAAAATGCGTGGTGACAGAAGATTTAATTTCAGCTTTAAAATCAGGGAAAATTGCAGGAGCCGGATTAGATGTCCTGGAATATGAGAAGGCCTCCTTTGAGGACCTTTTCGCACAGGATGAACTCCCTAAACCTTTTCAATTCCTGGTCGATTCTGAAAACGTTATTCTAACTCCTCATGTAGCAGGCTGGACTGTTGAAAGCAAAGAGAAATTAGCACAGACTATTGTTGACAAAATCAAGTCAAGATATTATTAAATACAGAGTGTAAAGTAATTCATATTGAATTTTTGGATTTGTGCGACTGATTCTTATCGCATAATTAATACCAGGCCTCCAAAATCCTTATCAACATGATAGTAAAATGTCAATGAGGAACATTTTAAATTACTAAGCTCATGAAAATCATTTAATTAGTGATTTTTTAGTCGCTAAAAAGAGTAAATTAGTATTTTAGTAGGAATTGATTTCCGCCCCTCCTCTTGAATTTTGTAAATATTAAAATTCAAAAACATGAAAAGTTCAATATTCAAATTTGGAGTTTACGGATTTATTTTTGCGCTTATGGTCTTCCTTTTGGTACTCTACTTTGGGAAAGACCTGGAATCTACTATTCAGGTAGCGATTGGATATCTGGCCATGACTGTTTCTTCAAGTTTTATTTTCTTTGGAATAAAACACTTCAGGGATCACCAGAATAATGGTAAAGTTAGTTTTGGAAAGGCACTTCTTATTGGGATACTTATTGCACTTATCACCTCCTTTGGTATCGCTATTGCTGATTATATTTACACTACGGTAATAAACCCTGAATTTTTTGAGGAATATAAGGCTATGATGCTGGCCGATGGCTATGAAGGGGAAATTCCGGAATACAGCAGCGCTTTTATGGCCGTGCTCATGAGTGTTACTGTATTGTGCATTGGTTTTATCATTTCATTATTATCCGCCTTACTGCTTCAACGAAAATAAGTAACAATGCAGTCAACAGCCAAAACTCCAGCCCAATACATTGCTGAACTGCCCGAGAACAGGAAGCAACCTGTATCTAAGTTACGGGAAACCATCTTAAAAAACCTACCTGAGGGTTTTGAAGAAATTATGAGCTATGGCATGATAGGTTATGCTGTTCCCCATTCCCTATACCCTGCAGGATACCATACGAATCCAAAACTCCCATTACCATTTATTAATATTGCTTCTCAAAAAAACTTTATTGCACTCTATCATATGGGTATATACGCCAATAGTGAATTATTGAATTGGTTTGAATCTGAATACCCCAAACATGTAAAGACCAAACTGGACATGGGCAAAAGCTGTATAAGATTTAAAAATACAGAAGATATCCCCTACACTCTTATAGGGCAACTAGTATCCAAAATGACTGCAGAACAATGGATGAACATATACGAACGAACTCGGAAAAACAGGTAAATTATTATGAAATCAAGGGTGACGGGGTTAGGTGGTTTTTTTTAAAACCAAAGATCCAGATAAGATTAAAGACTGGTATAAAAATCATTTAGGATTGAATACAGACCAGTACGGTTGTGCATTCTGGTGGAAAGACAAGGAAGGGAATGATTGTTCTACACAATGGAGCCCTTTCAAGGAGGGTACTTCCTATATTAAGCCTGGTAAAAAAGAATTTATGATGAATTTGATGACTGTATTAAAAAGTTAGGGTGTTACCATTGTCGGAGTAATAGAGGAATATGAGTATGGCAAATTTGCATGGATTATGGATCCCGAAGGCAATAAGTTAGAGCTTTGGAAACCAGTGGATAAAGCATTTCTTTGATTCGAAAATAATTGTTACATTTAAGAGAGTATTAACCAACAACGTATAACTATGTCAGAAGATAACAAAGATCCCAAAGACAAAGCAGAAGGGAAATTTGATAAGGCGAAAGGGAAAGCCAAAGAATTTACTGAAGATGCCAAAGAATCGGCAAAGGAAGCTAAAGAAAAAGTCAAAGAATCTGTTAAAGAAGCCAAAGAGAAAGCTAAGGAATTCGCTGAAGAGACTAAAGAAGCTGCCGGTGAATTTGCTGAGGGCGCTAAGAAATCTGCAGAGGAGTTTTCTGAGGGCATGAAAGAAGTCACTGAAAGTGACAATAAAAAAATACTGGCCGGGATATTAGCTATAATATTAGGCTCATTAGGTATTCATAAGTTCATTTTAGGGTATCAGAAGGAAGGTTTTATCCTATTAGGAGTAACAATAGTTGGCTTTGTGCTTAGTTGTATTGGAGTGGGTGTATTTATAGTGTGGATAACAGGTATGATCGGACTTATAGAGGGGATTATTTACCTTACCAAGTCTGATGAGGATTTTTATAACACCTATCAGGTGGGCAAAAAGCCCTGGTTCTAAAATCTTAAAAGTCGGGTTTTTTTTACAATCTGACTTTTTTTATTTTATATATTATCGTAATATTGCAATATACAAATATGTTATGGGCACAACCAAAACACAAATATTTACTGCCAACCAAAATGAACTGGCAACTATTTTAAAGGTACTGGCCAATCCTGCACGTATCGCTATTTTACAACATATAGGTAGTCAGAAAGCCTGTATCTGCAATGATATAGTTGAAGAAATCGGACTCGCACAACCCACCATTTCCCAGCATTTAAAAGAACTAAAAAGCATAGGTTTAATTGAGGGGGAAATAAGCGGTAAAAAAGTATGCTACTGTATCAACCAGAAGAAATGGCAGGAAATATTGGGGTTAATCAATGATTTCTTTGAAAAAACAAATGTAAAATGCTGCTAAAAACGAAATAATGAAAACAAAAGAATTTTTATCCCTGTTGCGAACGAACGGAAACAAAGAATTGCTATTTGACTACGACAGAGGTTCTCTCGTTGGGGCCAACTATCACCTTACTGAAGTAAAAAATATCACTGTTGATTCTGCGGACTGCGGTACACGTACTGATTTTTGGAAGGAAACCATTATCCAACTCTGGGAAAGTCCTGCCGAGCTGGACAAAACAAGTTATATGTCTGTTTCCAAAGCCTTGCAAATTCTTATTAAGGTAAACGAAATTAAGCCTATGGAGTTGGAAGCCGAACTTAAGATTGAATATGGGAATGCTAATTTTCACACCGCTCAGTTATTTATTGACGAATACGAAATTATTGAAGATCAGTTACTTATTAAATTGGCTGTGGAAAAAACCGATTGCAAGGCGAGGGAAGAGTGTGGTATCCCTGTTGAAGTTAACACAGAAAAAGAAGTGTGTTGTCCTCCAGGTGGGGGTTGCTGTTAATTAATCCCAAAAAGTAAGCATGTCCGGAAATCATTTTAACCAACCCGGCCTTTTAATCAAAGAAATGTGTGAATCCCATTGGCCGGAAGTTGCTCAAGTATACAAGCAAGGTATTATTACTGGTTTTGCCACATTTGAAAAAGAAGTCCCATCCTACGAGCAGTGGAACAAAAATCATCTTTCAAATTGCAGAATAGTTGCTTATAGGGATGATAAAATCATTGGCTGGGCGGCGTTATCCCCTGTCTCAGGCAGGTCCGTATACAGAGGAGTTGCCGAAGTAAGTGTTTATGTGGCCGAATCAGAAAGAGGATCGGGCGTTGGCAGACTTCTTATGGAAGAACTTATTACATCCAGCGAAAAAGAGGGTTTCTGGACTTTACAATCGGGTATTTTTCCCGAAAACAAGAACAGTATAAAACTGCACGAGAAAACTGGATTCCGCTTTATTGGTAAACGTGAAAAAATAGGCCGGCTGGACGGTATTTGGAAAGACAATTTGTTGTTTGAAAGACGAAGTGAAATTGTTGGTGTATACTGATAAGTATCATCTTGAATTGTAAATACTAAAAATAATAATTATGAAAAATATCCTGGTTTTATGTACCGGAAATTCCTGCCGCAGTCAAATGGCTCATGGTTATCTCAATGCCATGCAGCACAAAAAGGCCAAAATCTACAGTGCAGGTATAGAAACCCACGGGCTGAATCCCGGTGCGGTAGCTATTATGAATGAAGATGGAATAGATATATCTTCACATACTTCAAATCATGTAGATGAATACGACGGCATCTCCTGGGATTATATCATTACAGTCTGCGACCATGCCCGGGAAAACTGTCCATATATTCCCTCAAAGAAGGCAAAGAGGATCCACCATAACTTTTTTGACCCTTCCAAAGTAAACGGAACAGAAGAAGAAAAACATAAAGCATTTTTAAAAGCGAGAAATGAAATACGTCAATTTTGCAAACAATTTGTTGAGAAAGAATTGAACTAAGTTGTTCCGCTGTTTTCAGCCAATTTTCTTTCCAACTCTGCCTGGAATTCCTCCATTACCGGTTTCACAGTGCTCTCAGGCAGATCGGCTATTTTAATATACATCAAACCATCAACCGAATTATTAAATAATGGATCAACATTAAATGCAACCACTCTGGCATTCTGCTTAATATACTTCTTAATTAACACTGGAAGCCTCAAACTTCCAGGTTCCACTTCATCAATTAACCGGTCAAATTTATTTAGGTCTGCCTCT
>JAHEBI010000070.1 GCA_024642325.1 Eudoraea sp.
TCCAGGTTTTTTATGGTGAACCTGTCCATCCAGATATATTCTTCTTCGGCTACCCGCTGTATCTTGCTAATATGCTGTAATTGGCTGTGCCTCGTATCCAGAAGATAATGCATGACTACTCCTGATGCAATGATCCCATATGTTAGCTGGGCTATTCCAAAACCTTTTAAAGTGGTCGTTTTAAAATGGTTGGTAAGGGTCTCCCTTGCGTAATCTTCCTGAAAGATCCAGTCTTCCAAAAAGAAAGTATGGAAACGCGTCCCAAAATAATCCTTAAAATCTGTTTTATGCGCCTTTGAAACCAGGACTTCGTTTGGGGAAAAATTTTGCAGCAGCTTGTCTATATGTTCCAGGTTGCCCTCGGCTGTGAGGAATTCACCTGTGGAGATATCCAGGAAGGAAACCCCATGAATGTTTTTGCCGAAATGGACAGCACAGAGAAAATTGTTGGACTTGGCAGTTAGGATATCATCATTTAAGGCTACTCCCGGGGTTACCAATTCTGTGACTCCCCGTTTTACAATGGTCTTGGTTAATTTAGGATCTTCCAGCTGGTCACAAATGGCAACCCGTTGCCCTGCTTTGACCAGTTTGGGGAGATAGGTGTTCAGAGAATGGTGCGGAAAACCTGCCAGTTCTGTGCGGTCACCGCCATTATTCCTATGTGTTAGGACAATCCCCAATATACCAGCGGCTTTTACGGCATCTTCCCCGAAAGTTTCATAAAAATCACCTACCCTGAATAGCAGAAGCGCATCAGGATATTTAGTCTTGATGGTATTGTACTGCCTCATCAGAGGCGTTTCTTTCTTTATCTTACCGGAATTTGCCAACGTAGTTTATTCCCCTATTTTTGTCTGCTCGGGGAGTAAACGAAAATACTATTTTTCCCAGGGATTGTCCCCTCTTGTTGATATTTTCGGATAACTTAGTGCAAGTTAATTTAAATGAAGGCTTAATCCAGGGATTTATAAGGTCAGTTGATTAAAACAATTAATAAATAAGGATTTGGAAATCTCTGTCAGTTTATGCGAAAATTAAAAAACAGTGAGTTAGACCGTTTGGATATTGATCGCTTTAAGGGCGCATCAAAAACCCCTTTGGTCCTTGTTCTGGACAATATAAGGAGTTTAAACAATATTGGTTCTGTCTTCAGGACCGCAGATGCTTTCCTTATAGAAAAGATCTATTTATGCGGCATAACTGCTTCCCCTCCTCATAAGGACATTCATAAAACCGCTTTGGGAGCTACAGAGAGCGTAGCCTGGGAGTATAGAAAAAACACGGTAGATTTACTTGAGGAACTTCAGAAAGAATATTTGTGCCTGGCGGTGGAACAAACAGAAAATGCCACGCCTCTTAACCAATTTAGCCCGAAACCTTCCAATAAATATGCACTGGTTTTTGGGAATGAAGTAAAAGGGGTCTCACAGGAAGCAGTAAATGCCTGTCAGGGTGTTTTGGAAATTCCCCAGTACGGGACGAAGCATTCTTTAAATATAGCTGTGAGCGCTGGAATTGTTATATGGGACCTATGGTCCAAACTTCAGCATATCACAGGCAGGGATTAAATAGCATAAAATTATACGATTTTAAACTGCCTGAAAATAAAAACCCTGACAATTCTGCCAGGGTTTGGGGATATAGTTTGAGTTAGTTAGTTTCTCAAAATTGGAGGTGCAATAAAGTAATTCCTTTTCAACTATGCAAGAAATTTGCCAAATAAGTGTTAAAAGGCTAATGCTGTTTTATGTAATTATTAGAAATAAAAAATGCCTTTAGTCCGAAAGAGCCTGCTCCAGAATTTTATCAATAATTGATTCGTAATCTGCCTTATTTTCAACAAAATCGAGGTCGGCGATATCAATGATCAAACTTTTGCGATGTGGAAATCCTTTTAAAAAATCAAGATAGCCTCTGTTTATTTTTTCCAGGTATTCCTTGTTTATTCCCTGTTCATAAGCCCTGCCTCTTTTCTTAATGTTCTCCAATAAGCGTTCGGTTTTCTGATAAAGAAAGATGTAGATATCTGGTTTTCTTACTTCGGTATACATGAAATTAAACATTTTCCTATAGAGCTTAAATTCATCTTTTTGCAGTGTTATTTGCGCAAAAATCAATGATTTGTAGATATCGTAATCACTCACCATAAAATTCTTAAAAAGATCTAATTGAGTAGTGTCATCTGTAAACTGCTGGTATCTGTCTGCCAAAAATGACATTTCCAAAGGAAAAGCGTACCTGCTTTGGTCATTGTAGAATTTGGGCAGGAATGGATTATCTGCGAAGCGTTCCAATACCAGTTTCGCATTGTGATCGCTGGCTAGTTTTCTGGCCAGTGTGGTTTTACCTGCACCTATATTGCCTTCAATGGCTACCAGATGAAATTGCGAAAATAGTAATTCTCTGCTGGGATATAATTTATGGGGAGTTTGCTCCAGGCTATTCTTGTCTTTGCATTCCTGCAGCAAATTTCTGGTATCCTTTCTTAATACAGGGTGGTAGAACTGCGGGGCAATATCGGCAAGGGGTTTCAGGACAAATCGCCTTAAATGCAGCTGGGGGTGTGGTATGGTGAGCTCATCTGTTTGAATGGTTTCAGAATTATAGTACAACAGATCAATATCGATATTCCTGGATTGATAGCTTTCGCCCACATTGCGCTCCCTGCCCATTTCCTTCTCAATTTGGAGTATCAACTGCAATACCTGTTTAGCAGTACGTTGGGTCTCTATGGACAGACATGCATTCAGGAAGTCTTCTCCTTCAAAACCCCATGCAGGGCTGCTGTATACTGCGGATATATCAGTAATTGTGCCCAGGTTTTTTTGCAATAGGAGGACAGCCCGCTGCAAATTGAAGAGCTTGTTTCCGAGGTTACTGCCCAGAGATAAGTATATAGTTTTAACTTCCTTCATATGATGTAAACAAAGTAAACAAAAGTAAGCCAGATGAAGATTAAATTAGTACAAAGACATTTTAATAATTATGGATATGCTCATTGCATTTTTGATCTAAATGGAATTTTGTTTTATTAAAAAATAACATATTTACATCATTCTAAGTTTGGTTATCTTTGGAAGATATTAATTAAAGTAGAGTATGAATTTTTTAAGAAACCTGTTGGCGGCAATCGTTGGAACTTTGATAGCATTTGGAATAATGTTCTTCATGTTTGTCTTTTTTATAAGTCTTGTGAACACCGAAGAAACTGTAGCCGTTAAGAAGAATTCCGTTTTGGAATTGCAAATGAAGTTCCCTGTTAAGGATTATACAGGAAATAATGAAGGAGACCCATTTGACGTGCTTTTTGAAAAGGCCCAGGGACTGGATGAAATACTGCATGCCATAAAAGTGGCAAAAGAGGATGATGATATTAAAGGTATCAGTATTCACAACAATTTTATTGCTGCCGGTATTTCCTCAACACAGGCCATAAGAAATGCATTGTCCGATTTTAAAGAAAGTGGAAAATTCATATATGCCTTTGGAGATTATTACCTTCAAAAAGATTACTACCTGGCCAGTGTCGCGGACAGTATTTTTCTTAACCCGGTTGGCGGAATGGATTTCAAAGGGCTTTCAGCAGAAGTTCTTTATTTTAAGGACTTACAGGATAAGACCGGGGTAAAAATGGAGGTAATCAGGCATGGTAAATACAAAAGTGCGGTAGAGCCATTTTTGTCTAATGAAATGAGTGATGCCAACAGGATTCAAATTAGTGAACTTATAAATTCAATCTGGAATTCAATAGTTTCTGAAATTTCATTGGATAGGGGAATAAGCGAGCAGGATATCAATATAATTGCAGATACCCTTGGTGGCAGAAAACCAGAATACGCCAAAGCCTCCGGTTTACTGGATGACGTTATTTATCATGATGAATATGAAAAACGTTTAAAACAGGCTGCGGGAACCCCCGTGGAGGATAAACTGAATTATATTTCACTGGAAGATTATACCAAGATTTCCGCCAAGAAGAAATTGCAAAGTGGAAAAGATAGAATTGCCGTCATTTTTGCTCAGGGGAATATCATATATGGTGAAGGAGGCCCGGATGCTATTGGGCAGGGCATTATTAATAAGGCTATCATAAAAGCCAGGGATGACAAGTCTGTGAAAGCAATTGTATTAAGGGTGAATTCGCCTGGCGGGAGCGCACTTACTTCAGATATTATATGGCGGGAGGTTGAAATGGCCAAAAAGGAAAAACCAGTGGTAGTCTCTATGGGTGACGTGGCGGCTTCCGGGGGGTATTATATTTCGGTGGGTGCGAATAAAATATTTGCCGAACCTACCACTATTACGGGATCAATCGGAGTCTTTGGCATAATACCGAATATTAATGAACTGGCCGCAAATATTGGGATCAATGCAGAGCAGGTGGGAACCAATAAGAATTCTGTGGATTATTCTCTGTTTGAGCCTATGAGCGATGAATTCAGAGGGTTTGTAAAAGAAGGAATTGAAAAAACGTACGATACTTTTATACTTAAAGTATCAGAGGGCCGGAATATTACTGTTGCCCAGGCAGATAGCCTGGCCCAGGGTCGTGTTTGGAGCGGAACAGAAGCCAGGGAATTGGGATTGGTGGATGAATTGGGAGGACTTGAAGATGCTATTGAAGCAGCTGCCGAACTGGCCAATGTAGATTCTTATTCAATTCGAAAATATCCAAGGTATAAAACCAGTTTTGAACGATTTATGGAAGATTTCGGAGGCGCAAGTATTTTTAACAAGGAACTGATTATCCAGGAAGAAATTGGTGCGGAGATTTACGGGATGTACAAGGAAATCAAATCTGCAATGGAACAGAAAGGGGTCCAGGTACGTATGCCGTTTACCTTAACCATTAATTAAATTAATGACTCCCGAGAGCAGAAAGCGGGCATATCGCATTTATATTTACCTTGGGGCACTTTTTATTACCTCCCTGGTTGTTTCGAATTTAATTTTTCAAAAATTCTTTTTTTGGTATCCTTTTGGAAATGTAACTGTTTTTGGGGCACCTTTATTTGAGATTTCCGTTGGGGTATTGCCATATCCAATCACTTTTTTAATTACTGATCTTATTTCAGAAATATTTGGAAGGAAGAAAGCGAATCAGATTGTTACCACAGGTATATTTGCTTCTTTCTTTTCCATGGGAATCATCCTGATTTCCAATATGGCTCCGGCTATTCCTTCCTCACCGGTGGATGACGCCGTTTTTAGCAGTGTCTTTGCTTTGTCCCCCCTGGCCGTACTTGCCTCAATGCTGGCGTACCTTTGTGCCCAATACGTGGACATTGCCATTTACCATTTTTGGAAACGGGTAACCAAAGGCAAATATTTATGGTTGCGTAATAATTTCTCCACCTTCTCTTCGCAAATTATTGACACCACAACGGTGGTTAGCCTGCTGTGTGTTTTTGGTGTAATTCCCTGGGGCATGTTCCAGGGGTTGGTTATTAGCGGTGTTCTTTTTAAGATTTTCATCGCTATCCTGGACACCCCATTTCTTTATTTGTTCGTGCATATCTTCAGAAAACAGTTTAATCTGGAAATTGGCGAAGAAATAGACCTGGATGGTTAGGCCTAAATAGCCATATGAATGGATCTTTTTATGCCATAGACTGACCTTGGTTTTTATTTTATAAGTTTTCGACAAAAGGTATACTATTCCCCGCTTTTTTAAGTTCTAATCGAACTGAGTCCCAAATATGATGAAAAAGAAAATATTAAAAATTACCGGCCTGTTTCTTTTACTTGTTTTAGGTGTCCTTATTGCTGTCCCTTTTTTTCTGGAGGCAAAAATTGGTGACCTGATCAAGACCAACCTTAATAGGAACATTAACGGAACTTTGGATTTTTCCGAAGTTGATCTTAGTCTCCTGAGGAGCTTCCCCAAGGCTGAACTTCGTATTGAGGATTTGTATATCCTGACCAACAGCCCTTTTGAAGGGGACACCCTCTTTAAATCAAAGTCTATCTTTTTGGAGATGGGGATAAAAGAACTTTTCAAAGGTGCCGACCAACCAATTAAAATTAAAAGTTTAACCCTGGACAAAGCCGTTCTGAAGCTCTTAACAGATAAGGATCAAAATACAAATTATGAGATAGCCAGAGAAGCCGAACCAAATTCCAAAAAAGATAATGCCCCCGGGGGTTTTAATTTTGCCCTGGAATCGTATCAGCTAATGAATTCTGAACTGTCCTACGAAGACTTGAATTCCGGAGTACTCCTTCAACTGAAAAGTGTGGAACATACAGGCAAAGGAGACCTTTCTTTGGAAAATAGTGAATTGGATACGCAAACCAGTGCTGTAGTGTCATTTGAGCTAGACAGTACCCGTTATCTGGAGAATACGATGGTTAAGCTTAAAGCATTAATAGGAATTGATCTTACAACTGACACCTATTCCTTTTTGAAGAATGAGGGCTTTATTAACAGACTCCCTTTGGTGTTTGAGGGGTACGTAAGGAATTTTGAGGATAAACAGGAAGTGGATATTTCCTTTAAAAACCCATCATCGGAGTTTGATAATTTTTTGGCAGTTATTCCCGAAGCTTATGCTCAAAATCTAAAAGAAGTTAAAACTACAGGAATTTTTGATGTAGCAGGGGAGATTGATGGTATTCTGGATGATCAACATATCCCGAAGTTCCATATTCAGATTAATGCCAGGAATGCGTCTGTTAAGTATCCCGATTTACCCAAGGCCATAGAGAATATCAATATGGATGTTAGTATTAAAAATACTTCAGGCCTGGTGGAGGATACTTTTATAGATATAGACAAAGCATCATTTGCGATAGAGAAGGACCGATTTGAATTAAGTTCAAATATTACAGAATTATCAGGCAATACCAAAGTACGTTCACATATAGTATGCAACATGGATCTTGCCAATATTTCCAAAGCTTACCCAATGCCGGAAGCGATAGATTTGAAAGGTCTTCTGGATGCGGATATTACTTCTTCTTTTGATATGGAATCCATTCAGAAAAAAAGGTATGAAAAAACAGTATTAAATGGCCATTTAAAAGTAAATGAACTAAGATACAATGCGGATCAATCGTCTGTCCCGCTAACAATTCATTCTGCAGCCATGGAGTTTTCTCCGGTAAAAGTACTGCTGAGCAATATGAATGGACAGCTTGGAAATACAGATTTTAAAATAGACGGGGCCATAAAGAACCTGCTTGGGTTTTTATTCAACGATGAGAAAGTGGCCGGTAATTTTAAAATGAATTCCAACACTTTTGATCTCGGAGATTTTATGACTGAGAAAGAGGTGAAGGAAACGGTGACGGATAAACCCGTATCCGAACAGGAAAGCGTAAAGTTGACAACGGAAAAGATAAAAATTCCGGCATTCCTTGATATTACAATAGATGCGCAGGCAAATTCGGTAATTTACGACAACCTGATTTTAAGAAATGTAAAAGGACAGTTAAAAATTGCTGATGAAAAAGCTGAACTTTCCAATTTCCAGTCAACTTTATTCAATGGAAACCTTAATTTGAGTGGTTATACAAGTACCAAAGGAGATGTGCCTGGTTTTTCCATGCAGTTGGGCATGGGCGGTTTAAATTTAGAAGAGACTTTTAAATCATTGGAGCTTTTTAAGATGTTGGCACCTATGGCTGCGGCCCTGGAGGGGAAACTTAATTCGACAATAGAAATATCAGGTAACCTGAAGGATGATTTTACTCCCGATTTAAAAACAATTTCCGGGAATGTGCTTGCAGAAGTGCTGGCCGTTAAATTAAATCCTGAAAAGGCAAAAATTTTGAATGCACTTAATTCCCGTTTGAATTTTATCGAGCCGGATAAGTTTAATTTAAAGACCTTAAAAACAGTGCTTTCATTTAAGGACGGGACAGTAAATGTCAAGCCATTTACAATTAAGTATGAGGACATTGCCATTACAGTGGAAGGGGCTCACTCATTTGATAAAAAGTTGAATTATAATTTAAATATTGAGGTCCCCAGGAAATATTTGGGGCAAGAAGTTAATACGCTCATTGCCCGGATAGATGAAAGGGAGTTGGATAATTTAACCCTTCCGGTAAATGCATCCGTCAGCGGAGTCTATGATGCGCCGGTAATAAATACTGACTTTACTACAGGAATAAAGGAGCTAACCTCAAGACTTATTGCGGTACAAACACAAAAAATGGTGAACAAGGGCTCTGAGAAGGCCGGAGAATTGCTTGGAGGCCTTTTGTCAGGTCAGGATACAAAAAAGGACACATTAAATAAAAAGGGAGGGGAAAATGTAAAATTAAATGATGTACTGGGGGGGGTTATGGCAAATCAAACAAAAAGCAAAGATACTTCGACTTCAAATAAAGACTCCCTGACAAAAGAAGATCCGGTAACAAAGGCGGCAAAAGGTATTCTGGGTGGGATTTTGGGTGGAAAAAAACAAAGTACAGATACCTCGAAGAAACAAAAGGATACCGTTAACTAACCAGAAGAGAAACATATAGCCCCTCATTCCCCCTGATATTAAACACCGTATTATCCCCGAAAATTAAATATTGTCCTTTTATTCCTTTTAAGACATTTTTAAAGGTGCTTGTTTTTTCAAGGTTAAGGCTTTTCACCTTATCCGGGTATCGCAGAACCGGAAACTCCATATGGGTCTCCTTATTGTTTTCAATATAATAGGCAGCGGCTTCGCTGGGTATAAATTTGCTTAATTTATTTCGCCATTGAACCAGATCTACATCTTCAATGGAATTGGTGAGCATTTTGCGCCAGTTGGTTTTATCGCTTACATGTTCCTTTAAGGCCACCTCCGTAATGCCGGCCAAATAACGGTTGGGGACTTCAACAATTTCGATGGCTTCATGTGCACCCTGATCTATCCACCTGGTCGGGATTTGTGATTTCCGTGTAACACCCACCTTAACATTACTGGAGTTTGCCAAATACACAATATGAGGTTGTAGTTGCACTTTTTTTTCATAATC